>NZ_JBJLSI010000019.1:0-94337 GCF_050871945.1 Kineococcus deserti
TGCACGGCCACTGGGTGCACGGCCACTGGGTGCACGGCCACTGGGTGCACGGCCACTGGGTGCACGGCCACTGGGTGCACGGCCACTGGGTGCACGGCCACTGGGTGCACGGCCACTGGGTGCACGGCCACTGGGTGCACGGTTTGAGCCCCGCGGTGGCGTGTGGAGCGATGGCGTCAACTGCGGGAGCAGTCATCCTTTCCCGGCTCATCAGGGCTAGAAATCGACCACCGTGGCGCAGTAGCGTCTATTCCTGCGGCTGACTGCCTCTCTCAAGTCTTGCTGCAGGCTTGGAGGAGACGGAGAGGAGGCAGCGATGGTGGACGCCTCGCTGTTGAAGAGCTGTTCTGATGAAGTTCCGCTGTTGGGCGTGACCCGCGAATTCGACTTCGGGCAGTTCATCGAGCTCTTCGATGCCACTGAAGACCCCAACCATCCCGACGTGCCCGCCGTGGCACGTGTAGTCATCCAACCGAATGCCCGACTTGCTGCGGCACGTGCAGGCGCCGCAGGGACAGGGGCAGGCGAGGGTGGCACGCGTCGGCGAGTCATGCCTGCGACGAACCCCACCCCGATGAGCGGCGCCCGGCAGCCATCACGATCCCGCCTGCCGTGGCGGCGGAAGGGCTCAGCGGCCGCTGTACCCTCACGCGCTGCCAGCGCCGCTGCGCTCCCGCTGGCGGACGCCGCTCCTTCGGGTGGACCACCCGGAGCTGGTGCTGCAGGACATGCGCCTGAAGTGCACCTATTCGACCTCATGCAACGCGGCGTTGCGGCCAAGCGCCCGACGATTGCAGCCGAAGTCACACCCGACCAGGTCAGGGGCAATAGCGTTGGCGTCGAGATAGCGGGCGCTCGCTACAGAGTTGACCTGGGCGCCACGGAGCAGCGCCGCCTGGGCATGGGCGCCGCCGTGGTGGGCTATGCGGCCGGGGACGGCGCATCCGTACCCGTGCAACTGTCGATCCAGCCACACGTCATCGAATTGGATGAGAATGCGATGGCGTCCCTCTTAGCGGGGGGAAACGTGAGGGGCAGTGATGGCACGGCACTACAACCGGTACTGACCAGCGCCGCGATCCAGGTCTTGCTGCAGGGTGGGCCCGTCCTGACCGGGGGAGTGCCCGACGTCGGAGACACCACCCCGATTCTCCTGCAGCCGACGCAGGTCGCACCGACGCCGCTGGCGACCACCTTCGACGTGTACGATCTCGCGACGTTCATCGCCAATCCATGGGTGCCGAGCGCAGACGGTGCGCGCATCCCGGTGCAGTTGGCGGCAGAACACATCACCGCGCTGCGCTTTGAGGGCCGCGCCAGCGTGCAAGTCGGTGAACGCACGGTCGACCTGGTGGTGCTGACGGATCACACCAGCGCAGACTTCGAGGAGTTCAACCAGCTCACCCGGATGGTTGAACCGCAAGACATCGTGCCGTTGAAACCTCCCGGCACGCGCTGGCCGGATCTGTCGAAGATCCTGTGGCGGTGGGAGCGGCCGTACATGGTCGTGGACGGCGACCTCGTTTTTCACCACGACACGACGCCGCAGAAGCCAGCGGAGGCACCATCGATGACGGATCAGGTGCAACCACGCCTACCTAGTGGTGACGGACTGCCCGTGGCGGTGTTCGTGCCGTGGCGGCAGGCGTGGACTCTGAAGGGATTCAGCCGCGGCACCTTGCTACAGACGATCGCGCTGGCACCGTCGGAGGAGGTGACCATGCAGGTGAACAGTTGGGAGCGGCGCAGTCGGACACTAGATCAGTCCTCCGAAACTGACATTGAGCAGCAAACAGCGGTCGAGCAGAGCAGCCGTGACACCGATGACGTCTTTAGGGAAATGGTCGCCAAGCACGATTTCGCCTGGCAGTTGAACGGTTCAGTGGACGCCTCTTACAGCCCCGGGGTGGCTTCCATCAAGGTGCACGCTGACGGCGGAGTTAGCGACACCAGCAGCATTCAGCAGACCGCTCGATCGAGCAGCCAAGACGTGCGCGAGTCGACAATCAAAGCCTCCAGCAGGGTCCGCACCCGCCGCGTCACCCATATCACTCAGACCATTGAATTGGGCCGTGAAGAACGTGTGACGCGGGTCATCCGCAACCCGAATCAGTGCCACACCCTCTCCCTTGATTTCTTCGAGACGCTCGCGCACTACGAGATCAGCCTACGATTCCTTAAAGATCACCTCCGGCTCGTCGTTCTGGTTCCCAACCCGGTGAAGATCAATGAGTTCACCTCCGAGCTTGTGCGCCGCAATGAGACGGCTCTGCGGAATGCGCTGCTAGAGCCCGCCCTCGCGGACGGATTCGATGCCTGCCGCCTCGTAGGTGCCTACGACGAAGCCCGCGCCATCATCAGCGCCCAAAAGGCCGAAGGCGCAAAAATCGACGAGCCTGACAACCAGCGCGACCACGCACCCCAGGACCCGATCAGCAACGCCGCCACGGCACAGGAAGCAGAGCTGCTACGCGTCCTCAAAGACATGGTGCAGGCGCTGCAAGACATCCGTGGCGGCGCCGGGATCAGTTTCGCCCTACGGGCCATCGCCGACCACAAACCGGTCACCGAAAATCAGCGCCGCGCGGCGCAGAAGTGGTTGTTCATCAACTTCTGCAGTGCCCGCTTTCCAGCGCTGCTGGCCGCGCTGGATGAACTCGCTAAGTCCGGCGCAGTCGACGTCGCCGCCGTGCAACGGCTGATGGCGGTGCTTCCACGGCCCGATGCGCCGACCAACCTTGGAAACCTTAACCAGATGTCCGATAAGGACAAAGAGGAGTGCTGTCTTGCCTCTAAGCTGCGCGAGGAACACCCGGCGGGTGTCCGGTTGTGGATGAAGTCCGAGTGGGATTGGGCTTGGTGGACCGGTCGGCTGCGGGAGGAGGGGCTGTACACCGCCAACGATGGAGGGCTGGCCTCAAACGCCGACGCGCTGGTGCGCGCATTCCAGGCGTGGGAGTCGAAGAAGGCCCAAGGTGAAGCCATGAAGGACGTGGAGGTCACCCGGACGCAGGCCGCCGCCAAGCAGGATCAGGCATCCACCGAGGACAAGCTGTCGATGGCGTTCCCGCTGGAAGACCTGGCCCGTGCCTACGAGCGGATGAAGGTACTCCTAGCGCATCTGACCGACCACAAGGATTTCTACAACTTCGCGCTGTTTCAGGCGTTCCCGCCCAGCGAGCAGGCCTTGCGCATCATCGAGGCTAGCAACGGCCGGCTCGAGGTCGGCTTCTTCGAGCCGCGCGCGGTCGCCACCAGCGGCTCTCGCCTCGTCATCCCACTGACCCCACTGGCCGGCTCCAAGGAACTCAAGGCGTTCGTCACAAGCCTGGCCGACGATCTCGAGGAGGCCTTCAACGACGCGCTGGCTACGCCCGACACGACAGTCGTTCCCACCCCCGGGGTGACCGTCTCCACCCGGCTGGGCCAATGCAGCGCCTGCGAGGACTTCGTGGAGAAGTCCCGAGTACACGAGCTGACCCGGATGAAGGCGCTGGCACGTCAAGAAGCTTTGGAAGCTGAGCGCAGGGCCAAGCTGATCGAGGCCGGTGACCTCAGCAACTTCGGCCTACAGCCGGCCACTGGCCTCACTGTCAAGGTCGAGCAGACCGGCGATAGCACCCCGCTGTGAGCGACAGCACGGCAGCTGGCCCTACTCCAGCCGGCGCTGCGCCCCGGCCGGTCATCGGCATGGCAGTCTTGATACCCGAGCAGGAGCTCCCCCCCGACAAAGCCGCCACCACGACGACCGACACCCCGGCAGGCGTCGGCCGCGCCGACCTTCGATCCATTATCGTCGATCCCTATCAGGGACTCATCGGGCAGCCACGGGCATGGATCGACGCGCGCTTCGACCCGAGCGACGCGCCCACAAGGCTTGACCTCCCTTATGACGACGCCGCTGCCCTGCATGAGCTGCTGGAGACCCTGTTCGTGCTCGATGGATGGGCATCGGTCGACCAGGTCGTGCAGGGAGCTGACCGTGCCTTGGCGTGGACGCTGCTGGCGATGTATCCCATTGGGCCACTCGCGTCCGCGCTGCCGGGTTCCCGCTCCGCCGGGGTGCACTACTCACCGGCACCGGCAGATCCACTAGCGGCCGCGCGGGCACTGGTGGCCGCGGTCGCCAAGGGCTGGCCGATGCCGGCGGTACTCCAGGCAGCCACCCTCATACAGAACACACCGAAGCTGTTCGATCAGGACCTTCCCCGCGTCGTCATCGACCTGCCCGGGATCGCACCGGAGCTGCCGTGGGTTGCCCGCGCGCAGGCGAACATCGTCTTGGCGTTGACGCAGGCACGCCGGCAGTTGGCTGACCGTGTGCGCCGGGCGGCGTGGCGGGTGGAGCGGGAAGCCACCCGCCAGTTGCGCACTTCGCTGACCGACGCATACGCCAGCCTCGTGCGGGAGACGCGACGGTACTTCCCTGTCCAGCTCGATGGGGCCGCCGCACTTCTAGCTTCCCCTGTGGACTTCCGGTCGATGCGAGTCACGGCCGCCTCCGCGGCCGGGCCGGAGGTTCTCGACGAGGCCCCGGCGGCGCTGCAGAGGGCGCTGAAGGAGCTGAAACCACTCGCTAGCAGGGTTGTCCTGCTCGAGGGCACCAGCGAAGGCACCCCTACCCCAGCGGCGATGGTGCGCGCCGCCCGAGCTAGGAGCCGGGCGGTACTGGCCCGTGAGGTCGGTCGGCGCGCCGACGCCTTTCCTGTCTTGCCACGACTCACCCCAGAACAAATCTGCCAAGGCGCCGACGCCTCCGCCGCCGTCCTCGGCGAAGTCGTCCTTCCTGTGTTGAGGCGCTGTTACACATCGAATCGTAAGATGCAGTCCAGAGCAGCGGGCTTCATCGGTGTAGCAGACGTGTACTCCACCGATCCGCGCCCCGAGCGTGCGCTCGCCGACAAGGTCGCCGGCGCCGGTACAGGGCACTCTGTGTGGGATTTTCCCAAGTACGTCCAACGGGGCACCGAGCGGGTGGCTAGTGCGCGTGACGTCTTCACCCGACGGGTGGTGGAGATGGTCGACGCCCAGCTGGCCACCTCCGATGCCCCGGCCGTCGCTGCTCTGACGCAGGCCGGCGCAGAAACCGCGGCCGTCGGTGCAGCGCAAGCGCTCGCCAGCACCACGATGGACCGCGCGATGCAGCGGGCCATGGGGCAAGCACTGGTCCTCGGCCTCGCCGAGCGCGCCGCCGTCAGCCTGTTACCGGTCATCAACATCGCCACGGCCACCTGGCACATCGCCACCGCCATCAGTGACTTCGGCAAGCAAAAGGACGAGTTCTACTGCACCCTCGATCCACGGGACGCCTTGATCGAGGCCGCTCCCTCTTTTAACGGCCTGATCTTGGACATCGCGACCGAGGCGGTGTTCGCACTGATATGACTTACCCCTGGACTAACCCACCAGCACCCGTCCGACGGGCCGGCACCGCCCGCGAAGCCGCCGAGGAGCTAGCCCGCCTGCGTAAGGTCACCGCAGCCGAAAGCGACTTCGACAACATTGTGATGGAGACAGAAGAGCGACTCGCCAGTAGTCACATCGCCCCCACTTTGTCTGAGGCAACCCAGCCTGCAGAAGCCCTGCAGCTACACCGCGTCATGCGCGGCATCGACAAGAAACTGGGGCCTGGGCACCACATGTTGCAGGTACTAGTCGCACGCCACCTTTCGCTGCGCGCCTCCATGCACCGGATGCAGCAGTACCTGACACTGGCAGAGAGCCGCGTCGGTGACGTTTCCCGAGCGCTCATCCTGACCCGCATGGATAAGGAACTCGCCGCATTCGCACAGGTACGCAAGTCCATCCTCGATGCGGCACCCGCCGAGGTCGAGGCCCTGAGCAAGGAGGTGAGCGCCTTGGTCGGCCCCAACGCCGGCACGCCGCCGCCGACGCTCAGCGCAGCGGAGCTGCGTGAGGAATGCGCACGCTCGCTGGATGAGGCCGAGCGACGCCTAGCCCAGCTACGGGCTGTTGCCGCTCGCGGCGTCAAGGCTAGAGCCCTTGAAGAGGCGGCGGCTCGTCACGGCCAGGAGCAGTTGCGCGCACTGGCGGCCGGACGTGTAGCGGGCCGTAGCGCCGAGCAGTCCTTCCGAGTCCGCGCCATCGCTCGGTTCGGGGACCCGGCGCAGCTTAGTGAGGAGTTCGCTCGCCGCCTCAAACAGCATCTGGGTAACAATCTGCCATTTTTAAGGGAAATCGAGGACACGGCAACCTTCTTCGCTGAAGCGCTCGGCGTTGCGGCATCAGCGAGAAAATCACAACTACTACGGCGCTATGTGGAGAATGGCTTACCGGTTGGCGCCGACGAACTCAAGGCCATCCGGGGATATCTGAGCAACCTGCGGGGCCTGCTGCCGGAAGAAGTAGCGGTCCGCATGCAGTTTATGGAAGGAATATTCTTCAAGCGGGCGTTCGAGGCGATGGAAGCATTTCCTCCCCAGTTGCGCGGTCAGCTTACTGTGGAGACGGTGAATGGCCCGCTCTGGGTGGATGTCGGGCGAGGCGCCAAACGGCAGTTCGGCGACGGCTGTCTGCTCCTGAGCGGACCAGAGGGCCAATCCGCGATCATCGGCCTCGGTGAGTTTAAGGCGGGCTTCGATGACGATCTGCTTGAGCAACTGTTCGTGCGTTCCGACGGACGCGCCGTCACCTCGGCGGTCTCGTTCGACGCAGCAGATGGCTCGAAACAGTCGCGCAAGCTCACCCGCGTCTTCACCTTCGCAGGCCATGAGTCAGTTCAGATTACAGAGGCGCCGCTATACATTTATGGCCGTCCCGGTGGTGAATCTGCGGAGACGGCAAAGGCGTTCGAGAAAATGGTGGAGAATGAGATGTCATCAGGGCGTGAAATGTGGAAATTGCAGTTGCCGTTTACGATGCAGCAGAACGCAGAATTCGCCGATGTCGCCCTTAAGGAGGCGGTGCGCACCCTGCGCAAGCACACAAGCTGGGCCCGGTAGATCGAGACAGCCGGCTCTCACCCTCATCAACAGCGACAAGCGGATGCCACGCCTGCCCGGTGAGCGCTCCCGAGACCGTGCCTCATGTGGTGAGCTTCTTGTAGCAAGTGAGGGTGTCGGCCGGGGTGAGGAGAGCGGCGTACAGACTAGGCCGGCGATCGTAGCGCGGCGCCAAGCGGCGGTAGCCGGAGAGCCAGGACAGGGAGCGCTCGACGACCCAGCGGTGCCGACCCAAGCGCTGGCTGGTGTCGACGCCACGTCGGGCGATGCGCGGGATAATGCCGCGCAGGCGCAGCCAGGTCCGCAGGTGCGGGTAGTCGAAGCCCTTGTCGGCGTGCAGCCTGGCTGGACGGCGGCGGCGTGGCCCGCGCCGGGAGCGGATGGCTGGTAGAGCGCGCACGATCGGTTGCAGCGCCAGGCTGTCGTAGGTGTTGCCCGCCGAGATGGCCACGACCAGTGGTAGGCCTGCAGCATCGGTCAGGATGTGCTGCTTCGAGCCTGCCTTACCTCTGTCAGTAGGGTTCGGGCCGGTCAGCGCGCCCCTTTTTTCGCGCGGCCACTGGCGGAGTCGAGGACGACGCGGGAGAAGTCGATCGCGCTTTCAGCGCCGAGGCGGTCGAGTACCGCCCGGTGCGGGTGAGTCCCCTGGAGTGGTGTAACTCGGCCCCAGCCGCCTGGACCGTCCGGCGTGTCCAGGACGCGGGTGAGGGCCACCGCGTGAAGCTCTGCGAGTACCCGCCAAGGAACTCGTAGATGGAGACCACACGATGCCCTCGAGGCCCAGTCGAGTCTGCCCTGTCCGCCCTCACCGACGCACTCACCACCGCCGACGACGGCCACCTGATGCGCCGGATCCTACAAGGAGCCCTGCAAGCCCTCGTCGATGCCGAGGCCGAGCACCACATCGGCGCCGGCGTCCACGAACGCTCAGCGACCCGCACGACTCACCGCAACGGCACCCGCGACCGCCTGGTCGCCACCACGTCCGGGGACCTGCACGTGAAGATCCCCAAGACCCGCACCGGCTCGTTCTTCCCGACCCTGCGCCCCCGCGCCGGCGCATCGACCGGGCCCTGCACGCGGTCGTCATGGAGGCCTACGTGCACGGCGTGTCCACCCGCAAGGTCGACGACCTGGTCGAGGCCCTCGGCGTCGACTCCGGGATGTCCAAGTCCGAGGCCTCACGGATTTGCGCCGACCTGGACACCGAGGTCGCCGCGTTCCGGATCCGCCCACTGGATACTCAGGCCACGCCCTACGTGTTCTTGGACGCGACGTATTGCAAGGCCCGCATCCGCGGCCGCGTCGTGTCCCAGGCCGTCGTGATCGCCACCGGCGTCACCGCCGATGGACATCGTGAGGTGTTGGGCTGCAACGTCGATGATGCCGAGACGCTGGATTTCTGGAAGACCTTCTTGGGCTCGCTGCGCGACCGCGGCCTGCACGGGGGTCCAGCTGGTCATCTCCGACCAGCACCGCGGGCTCGTCTCGGCGATCGAGCAGACGATGGCCGGCGCGAGCTGGCAAAGATGTCGGGTCCACTTCATGCGCAACGTGCTGGCCAAGGTCGCCAAGGGTCAGTCCGACGCGGTGGCGGCGATGGTCCGCACCATCTTCGTCCAACCCTCGGCCGTCGCTGTCGGCGAGCAGGTCCGGGTCGTCGCCGACAGCCTACGGGCCAAGTTCCCGACCGTCGCCGAGATGCTCGATGAGGCCGGACCGGACGTCACCGCGTTCGCGACCTTCCCCGAGGTGCACTGGCGCAAGATCTGGTCGACGAACCCGCTGGAGCGATTGAACCGGGAGGTCAAGCGCCGCACTGATGTCGTCGGCATCTTCCCCAACGCTCAGGCCCTGCTGCGGCTGGCCGGTTGCGTCCTGATCGAAGCGCACGATGAGTGGCAGTCCGGGGAACGACGCTACCTGTCGGAGTCCTCGATGGCCCTGTTGACCCCACCGGAACCGACCGTTCTGCCGACGCCCGCGCTGCGCGCGGACGCCGGCACCAGCGGCGCACTCGACATGACCACCGCGCTCACGGCATAGTCCAATCCGCAGCGCATCACGCGCAGAGTTACACCACTCCCGGGGACGTCATCTGCGGCCAAGGGTCGCCTCACGCCCGCGACAGGGCCCCTTCTGCCTTCGGCAGCGAACTTCGTGGTCTTTACCTGTCACGACCAAGCGCTTACCCGGCACCTGCTGCAGGCGCAGGGGGAACGAGTGACGGTGTGATGGACACGTCCTCCCCCGATACGCAGTCATGCGGGGAAAGGGGACACGGCATGGAGCCGGACAGGATCGCCAAACTCTCAACCACCAGCACGGCACCCCACACCGAGGTGAGCAGCAAGTCAGGTCAGTCTTGGACACCGCCCCCAGGCCGATGCGCGGCAGCCGGAACCGGCGGCCTCCCACGGGAGTGGACGCGCCTGACGAAACTCGCCGCTCGACTGTCCACGACAGGACTCGTTGAGCGCGAACGCACTCACGTGTGCGACCGGCTGCGAGGACTGGCCGAGGAGCTCGCGACGTCCTCACCACAACGTGCGGCGGTGCGCGCGGCCCTGGTCTCACTGGCCTGGCCCAAGGCTGCTGACCTACCTGAGAGCGACGCGGAAAGCGACGCCACGAATGAAGCCGATGCACCGCGTGGAGCGTGCTCCCCACTCAGCCGGGAGATCCACCTCCTGATCGACGACCTGCATGCCCAGCTACGCCTGCACCGACGCGCACGCGCCGAACACGCTGCCGCGCAACGTATTCTCGATGCCCGCACACGACTGCTGAACCAGGCACTGATGCTGACCCTGGCCTCGGTGCTGATGGCGCTCGCGGTAGCGCTGACGTTGATGCCGCCCAGCTGGTGGACGCCGGCGGTGCTGCCGGCAGCAGTACTCGTGGCCTACGCCATCTACGGCCGCACCGGCATCATGCCTGCCCTGGTGCAGTACGTGGTGCAGCGCTGGAACCGACGGCATCCGGCGCGCCCCAGCGAACTGCAGATCCAGCGGGCCGGTCGGCACCTGACCTCCGCGTCGGACCTGAGGACGGACCGGGTGACGAGCCGGTGGCCAGCGTGAGCGTCACCGTCAGCGTCCTGACTGCGGCGCAACGACCTCGGCGTCGTCCGCCTCGCCACACCGTAACCCTGTGGGAGTAGCGGCCGTTACTCTGCGCGTGCAACACTCACCCTGAGCATTCGACGTCGAACTCCGCCGGACACCGGAACAACGACGCAGGCGTGACCACTACGAGGTCCAACCAGGGCCCGCATCGAGTACCTGCGGGGAAGGCAAGCATCGTGACGGTCCCCACCACCCGCCGCACCCGCGGCTCTTCCCCAGCCAACTCCGCAGCCAACTCCGCGGCTAACTCAGCGGCCAACTCAGCACCCAACGCCGCAGGCGGCGCGAACTCCCGTCCTGCCGCGCCCGGCGCTGGCCGCGCCGTCCCGGCGCCACGGGTGCCGACGCCGGTGCGCGGACGCCGCCGCCCCACCCTCATCGTTGCTGGTGCCCTGCTGATGATCCTGCCCGCCTTGGGCGCTGCCTGGTTCGTCAACACCAGCAGCGAGGCCCACCCGGTGCTGGTGATGGCGCACACCGTCGGGGCCGGTGAAGTCATCGAGCGCGACGACCTCACCACGACCGCATTGCCCGATGACAGTGCCTTGCCCACCCTGGCCGCCACTGCCGCCGACGGCGTCATCGGTCAGCGCGCGGCCACCGACCTGCCTTACGGGGCGGTGCTGAACGAGGCCTCCACCGTCGCCGAGGTCACCCCGGCCGCCGACCGCGCCGTCGTGGGAGTGCTGCTGACCCCCGCTCAAATGCCGGAGAACACCTTGCGCGCCGGTGACACCGTCCGCCTGGTCGACGTTCCCAGCAACGAGGCCGACCTGAGCCAGCAGACTCCGGCCAGCACCGAGGGCATCGTCGTCTCGGTCGGCGCCGCCGACGCCAACGGCTCGGTCGTCATCAACGTCGACATCGACGCCGCCGGGGCCCCGCTGCTGGCCGCGCACGCCGCCATCGGCCGTGTCGCGCTCATCCTCGACTCCCGGGAACGCTGATGGCCACCATCGCCCTGGTCAGCGCCAAAGGCGCCCCCGGCGTGACCACCACCGCTTTGGCCCTCACCTTGACCTGGCCTCGGCACGCACTGCTGGCCGAGTGCGACCCTTCGGCCGGCAACGCCATCCTTGCCGGCTACGGCCAGCATCTGAGCGAGGTCAGCCAGGGACTGATCGGCCTGGCCCTGGCCGAACGCCACGGTCAGTGGAGTGAGGCCAGCGTCTGGTCGCAGACCATGCCGCTGACCGAGAACCATCACCTGCTGCCCGGCCTGAGCGATGCCACCCAGGCCGCCAGTTTGAACCCGTTGTGGTCACGGCTGGCCACCGCGTTCACCGCCCTGGAACGCGGCGGCGTCGACGTCATCATCGACGCCGGCCGGCTGGGCACCACCCACGCTCCACTGCCGCTGCTACGCCAAGCCGACGTCGTCCTGCTGCTGACCCGCAGCAACCTGCCGGCCATCGCCGGCGCCCACGCACGCCTGAACTCCCTGCGCGCGGACCTGACCGAGCACGGCACCGGGCCTGAAGGGTTGGCGCTGTTGGTGGTGGGGGAGGGGCAGCCGTACTCCGCCCGGGAGATCTCCGCCAGCCTGCACGTCCCGGTCGCTGCCACCGTGGCCTGGGATCCGCTGGCCGCCGACGTCTACGCCGTGGGTGCCGCACCGCACCGCCGGCATGAGAACTCCTCGCTGCTGCGCAGCGTGCGCGCCGGCCACGACCCGCTGCAGCAGCTGCTGACCCAGCGGGCTCAGCAGCTGCGGCCCACCGCCACCCGCCAAGCCGTCACCAACCCCCGCGCCAACGCCAGCGCCAACCCCACCGAAGCCCCGCCCGCGCGAAGGCCGCGCCCGGGTGAGACCTCGCGCAGCCAGGTGGAGGACGCCCGTGCTTGACGACGACACCAACACCACCGGCGGCAGCAACACGGGTAGCAACACCGGCGCTGGTGCCTCGCACCGTCCCCTCACCGACGCCCTGCAACGTCTCGCCACTCCCACCTGCCGCAGGACGCGAGCACCGCAGACCGGGCAGCCGAGCCCCGTCGTTGCGAGCGTGGTGACCGCCGAGGCGGACCCGGCCTTCATCGGTGCGGGCGTCAACCCCACGGTGACCGTTCCAGTGCCCACGTCCCAGCCCATCCCGACGGCTCCCGCTGCCTCGACACCGAGGGCGGCGCTCCCGCGGCCGGCGGGCACCGGGCCGGCACCGGCGGCCGGCCAAGCCACCCACCGCACCAGTGACAGCGGCGGTGGCTGGGACGGTGACCGGGACGCTGACAAGGCAGGCACGGAGGCCATCGACGCCTTCACCGACTCCCTGGACTGGGGCCTGATCCGCGCGCTACGCCAGGAATCGGCGCGGCGCCTGACCGAGGAACTCGAGCGCCGCCCCGGCCTGACACCACAGGCGCAGGAAGAAGTCGGCCGCGCCGTCATCGCCCAGGTGCTGCACCTGCACGCCGACAGCGCGATCGGCACCGGCGACGACGCCTTCACCCCCGCCCAGGAACGCAAGGTCGCCAAGGCCCTGTTCGACCAGCTCTACCGAGCCGGCCGGCTGCAGCCGCTGCTGGACATCCCCCGGGTGGAGAACATCCGCATCCAGGGCCACGACAACGTCCACGTGCAGATCGCCGGCGGCGACTGGCAACCGGCACCGCCGGTGGCCGAGTCCGACCAGGAGCTGGTCGAAACACTGCAATTCCTGGCCACCCGCAGCGGGCACACCGAGCGCGCCTTCACCTCCTCCGACCCGCACCTGCACATGCCGTTGCCCGGTGGCGCCCGGCTGGCGGCAGCGAACTGGATCTCCCCACGGCCGGTGGCCACCATCCGCATCCACCGTCACACCGACGTCGACCTGCAGGACCTGGTCGACCTGGCGATGATGGATGAGGCACTCGCGCAGTTCCTGCGCGCCTGCGTCCGGGCCGGCAAGAGCATCATCATCTCCGGCGCCCAGTCCGCCGGGAAAACCACCGTTCTGCGCTCGCTGGCCAACGAGCTGTCACCCTTCGAGTCGATCGCCACGATCGAGACCGAGTACGAGCTGTTCTTGCACGAGTATCCCGAACGGCATCGGCTGGTTTTGCCGCTGGAGGCGCGGCCGGGGTCGGGGGAGCGGCGGGCGGATGGCTCGCGTGCGGGGGAGGTGACGCTGACCGATCACCTGGAAAGCTCGCTGCGTCACTCCCTGAGCCGCATCATCGTGGGGGAGTGCCGCGGCCCGGAGGTGGGGCCGATGCTGCAGGCGATGCAGGCCGGCGCCGGGGCGATGTCGACGGTGCATGCCGTGAACGCCGCCGGTGCGGTGCAGCGGCTGGTGACGCAGTTGACCTCCTACATGGCCAATGCGAACCCGAGTTTCGCGCTGCTGCAGATCGCCTCGAGCATCGACGTGATCGTGCAGCTGCGCACGATGCGCACCGCCAGCGGTGGCCGCTACCGCTACGTCTCTGAGGTCATCGAGCTGGACGGGCTGGCCGATGGGGCCAGTGGGCGGGCCAACACCACTCAGGTCTTCGAGCCCGGACCGGATCTGCGGGCGGTGCCGGCGCATGCACCGTCGTGGCTGGCGGATCTGGAGGCTGAGGGGTTCGACAGGAGCTGGCTGACCCCGGGGGTCGGGTACTGGCCCGATCTGGATGGCCTCCTGGGCCGGGGCTCGCCCGACCAGCCGACTCAGCAGCTCATCGGCCAGTTCAGTGACCGGCCCACTGACCGGCCTACTGCCCCTTTCGAGGGTCAGCCCACTGACCAGGTATCCAGCCTCGAGCTGGGAACCCCCGGCAACAACGATGGGACCGGCGGAAGTAGCGCGAGCCTGGAGGACCTTCAAGACCTCGAGGGCCCGCTCAGCGGGAGCTGGCCACGCGCTCGCGCAGGCAGGCGGTGACCGCGATGAGCGGGGTGACCGGGGTGAGCGGTGGCCCGCTGGCCGCCGCGACCGCCGGCATCGCAGGCGCCGCCTTCGGCCTGGGGGTCCTGGCGTTGGTACTGGGACTGCGCCGGACCGAGCCCACTGCTGCGGCGACGAGAACGGCCCAGCGCCGACGCTTGAGCCGGCACCGGCTGCGTCATCTGCTCAGCACCGCCCTCACCAACCCCGCCCGGATGCGCGTCCTGGGCGCCGGCGTAGCGGCGGTGGCGGGGGCGCTGGTGTGGCTGTTCACCGGCTGGGTCATCGCAATCGTCGTCCTTCCCGGCGCGGCCCTGGTCCTGCCGGCCCTGCTGGGCAGATTCGTCCAGGGCGATGTCATCGACAAGCTCGAGGCGCTGGATGAGTGGACCCGGAACCTGGCCGCCCTGCTGGGCGTGGGCGGTATCGGGCTGGAGCAGGCGATCACCGCCTCGCGCGGGTCGTGCCCGAAGGCGATCGCACCGCAGGTGGCGCTGCTGGTGGCCCGGCTGGCGGCGCGAACGCCCACCGAGACCGCGCTGCGGGAGTTCGCCGACGACATCGACGACTCCACCGGCGACCTCATCGCCAGCGCCCTCATCCTGGCCTCACTGCGCCGCAGCGAAGGCGTCGTCATGGTCCTGGAAGGCCTGGCCCAAACGGTCGGCGATGAGGTGCGGATGCGCCGGGAGATCGAAGCCGACCGCGCCAAGCCACGCACCACAGCCCGGCTGCTGACGCTGCTGTCAGTGGGTGTGCTGGCGGTGCTCTCGCTGAACGGGACCTACCTGGAGCCCTACAAGCAGGGGCTGGGGCAGGTGCTGCTGCTGGCGTTGCTGAGCGCCTACGCCGGATGCCTGTTCTGGCTGCAGCGGATGTCCCGGACGCGGCGCACACCGCGGTTCCTGTCCACCGCCTACTCCACCGTTACCACCAGCAGCGGCAGCACCTCGCCGATCGTCTCCGGCGGCAGCGCCACGATGGAGGTGACCCGATGACTCCACTGGTCGTTCTCCTGGGCGCCCTTGCGGGGCTGGGCCTGATCCTGCTCCTCCGCGAGTTCATCCCCCAGCAAGCCCGCCTGTCCGACGCCCTGCAGCGCCTGGACACCACCCCAGCCCTGACCGGGCGCCCACGCCCGAACCCCGGCGCCGACGACGGCCCGCAGGTGAAGCTGGGTCACTGGCTTGAGCGGCGGCTCCCGGCGCGCCTGCGCGGGCAGATGCTCGGCCCGGACCTGGCGCTGCTGCAGCGCTCCAGCGCCCACTTCCTGGGGGAGAAGGCCTTGACCGCGCTGGTCGGGCTGATGTGCCCGATCGTGCTGACCCTGACGCTGTCGCTGATGAACACCGCCCTGGGCAGCACCCTGTCCCTGCCGTTCGTCGTGCCGGCCGCGGCCGCACTGGCCCTGGCCGCGATCGGGTTCATGCTCCCCGATGCCCAGCTGAAGCAGCGCGCCGCCGTGGCGCGCGCGGAGTTCTCCCGGGCCGTGGGCGCCTACATCGAGCTGGTCGCCCTGGAACGTCGCGCCTCCTCCGGAACGACGCAGGCGCTGGAGCGGGCCGCAGAACTCAGCGACTCCTGGGTGTTCCGGCGTATCCGCGAAGAACTACGCCTGGCACGCATCTCCGGTGTCCCGGCCTGGGACAACCTGAAGGACTTCTCCAGCGAGATCGCCGTCAGCGAACTGGCCGACCTGGCCGACATCATGCGCCTGGCCGGCACCCAGAACGCGGCCATCGCCGACAACCTGCACGCCCGCTCGCGCAGCTTGCGCAACGCGCTGCTGAACCGCGAGAAGGCCCTGGCCAACGCCGACTCCGAGCGCGCCGTGCTGCCGGTCGCTGCCCTGGGCCTCATCTTCGTCACCCTGCTCGCCGTCCCCGCGGCGCTACAGATCATCGGCTGAACCCACAACCGACCCCACCGTGAACTCCCCGACCCGCCCCGGAAGGAACGCCATGAACCCCCAGCCCTCCCTCAACACCGGCAGCGCGAGCGCCGACGTTGCGAGCGCCGACGTTGCGAGCGCCGACGTTGCGAGCGCCGAAGCCACGGCGTTGGCCGCCACCGACGGCAGTGCAGTCACCAGCGGCGACGCCGGTACGCCGGCAGGTTTCCGGACGTCGTGGCGGCGACAGCCGGGGATGCTGGCCGGCTACCTGATGGCCACGGCCCTGGCTTTCGTGTGGGCGATGACCGGTAAGCGCACCACCTCGCCCACCGCCGCAGATGATGAGGCCGACCGTGAGGCGGGTCTGACGACGCTGGAGATCGCGGTCATCGCCTTGGGGTTGTTCGTGATCGCCGGTGCTCTGGTCGCGGCGGTCACCGCCGCCGTCAACAGCCGCACCGCCCAGATCAACTGACCCACCTGCGTGCTCATGTCGACTTCGTCCTGGCTGACTGGGCTGCTGCAGCTGCTCGAGCAGCCCGAGCGCGGTGCGCGTCGGCGCTTACCGTCGGCGGGTGCCGGCGCCGGCCTGCCCTGCGCCGGTGTGCCCGGGACGGCATCCGGTGGGCCGGTCGCGACTCCGGCCGTCGCTTCTAATGCCGTGCAGGGTGCGGGGGAGGAGTCCGCGGAGTCCTCGGCCGTGCGGAGGGACACAGGCGATGAGGGGATGGTCAGCCTGGAACTGGCCGTGCTGATGAGCGCGGTGCTGTTCATCGCCTTCGCCCTCATCCAAGGGGCCTTCTGGTACCACGCCCGCACCGTCGCCCTGGGCGCTGCCCAGGAGGCCCTGCGGGTCGAACGCTACGACGGCTCCCGCGGGACAGGGGCCCAGGTGGCGACCGACTTCATCAACCGCCTCGGGGGAGAGGACGTGCTGCGCGCGCCGGTGGTCAGCGTGGCGCGCAGTCCGGTGCAGGTCACGGTGACCGTCACCGGCCGCTCGGTCGCTCTGGTGCCGGGGGTGGCGATCTCCGTCAGCCAGAGCGCCGCCGGTCCCGTCGAGCGGTTCACCACCTCCTGACCTCCACCAGCCCCACGCTTCACAACGCAGGACCACAGCAGCACCCGGAAGGGATCCGGCCGGCCATGACGCGCACCACCCAGCAGCAGGCACCGCGGGCCGACGCCGCGCGCGCCGGCTCTCGCGCGTCCGCCGAGCAGGGGTCAGCCACACTGGAACTGGCCGTCATCGCCGTCGGCCTGCTGATGCTGTTCGGCCTGCTGGCCGCGGTTGGGCGCATCGCCCAAGCTCAGAACGCCGTCGAGGAGGCCGCCGCCAACGCCGCCCGGCAGGCCTCCCTGGCCCGCACCGGCAACGCCGCCCAGTCAGCCGCGACCACCAGCGCGCTGACCACCCTGCGCCAGCAGGGCCTGCAGTGCGCCGACCTGCGGGTCCAGGTGGACACCAGCGCCTTCGGCACCCGGGTGGGAACGGCCGCGAACGTCAGCGCCACCATCACCTGCCCGCTCGCGCTCGCGGACCTGGCCCTGCCCGGGATGCCCGGCGAGAAGGTCGTCACGGCTTCCTGGGTTTCCCCGCTCGACACGATCAGGGAGCGCTGACCGTATGCGCCGCATCATGTCTCAGCCCATTCGCAGCGGCGGCCGCATCGATGCGGTCCCGCCCGGCGAACGCGGCAACACCCGCGATAACAACTCCGACGGTGAGCGGGGGTCGCTATCCCTGTTCTTCGCCGTCATCGCCGCCTGCCTGCTGATGGTCATCGGCCTGACCTACGACGGCGCCTCCAAGGTCCGCGCCACCCAACGCGCCGACCTGGCCGCCGCCGAAGCAGCCCGAGCAGCCGGCCAGCAACTGGCCATCGGCCCCAGCGTCACCGGCGGCAACACCACCGCCCGGCTGGACCCAGCCGCCGCGGCCCAAGCCGCGAACCGCTACCTGGCCACCGCCGGCATCACCGGATCAGCCACCACCACCGGCAACACCGTCACCGTGACGACCAGCGTGCCGTGGAAACCGACCCTGCTGTCCATGTTCGGCGTCGGCCCGCAAACCATCGAAGGCCACGCCAGCGCCCAGGCCGTCAGCGGCCTGACCGAGGGGGAACGATGAACGAACTGCACCCGGCCCCCACCCCCACCACGGCCCCGACCCCGCGGTCGGTGGCCCTGGCCCGCGCGGCAGCCACCGCCGCCGGCACGCTGATCCTGCTGGTCGGCACCCCGATCGCGCTGACCATCTTCATCGGCAACCCCCTACCCAGCCACGTGTCCTGGCAGGCAGTCGCACTCCTGGCCACCCGACCCGACACCAGCGGTGAACTGTTCCTGCGCACCCTGGCGATCGCCGGGTGGATCGCCTGGGCCACCCTGGTCATCTCCGTCATCCTCGAGGTCATCGCCCGCGCCTCGCGCCGGCCCGTCCCGCACCTGGGCCGCGCGTTCAGCCTGCAGCAGCAGGTCGCCGCCGGACTCATCGGCGCGCTGGCCGTCCTGTTCCTGTCACCGGCGAGTCTGGCCACCGCCGCCGTCCCCGCCCCGTCGCCGGTGTCCGGGACGGCGCTCGCCGCGAGCGCCCTCGCCCAGGAACCCAGTGCGAGCACCGAGCGGGCAGCCGGACCCACCACCGAAGCAGCAGGCCACGCTGGAGGCCAGCAGGAGGTGGGCGGCCCTGACCCCGCCGCACCGACCGCGCCGGTCGAGGCTGCGGCGTACACCGTGCAGGCCGGCGACAGCCTGTGGTCGATCGCCGAGGCTCACCTCGGCGACGGCAACCGGTACGACGAAATCGCCGCGCTGAACACCGGCGTCGTGCAGGCCGACGGCCACCACCTGGACGAGGGGCACTGGCTGCGCCCGGGTTGGGTCCTGCAGCTACCCGCCGGCGCCCACCCCGCACCGCAGACCACCAACCCTGCTGACGACACTACCGACGCCGGTGCCGCTGGCGCGGTGGACGGTCACGTCGTCGCGGCGGGGGAGAGCATCTGGTCCATCGCCGACACAGCCGCCGGCCCGGACGCCTCCACCCAACAGGTCGCCGACCTGGCCCAGCGCATCGCCGATGAGTCCCGCGACATCACCCAGCCCAGCGGCCACCGCCTGCACGACCCAGACCTCATCCAGCCCGGCTGGCACCTGGACGGCCTCACGCCCGCGAGCGCCGGCCCCACTCCTCAAGCGCCCGCCGCAGAGACCGCGCCCACGCCGCAGACCGTCACCCCGCCACCGGCGGAGCAGGCCGCGCCAGTCCCCGCACCGGAAGCAGCTGCGCCCACCGCCTCGCAGGCGGCACCGCCCGAGGCAGCCCCGGCTGTACCGTCCGCGACGCCCTCCGCTACTCCGTCGATGACCCCGTCGATGACCCCGTCGGTCACCTCATCGACGACGCCGTCAGCCGCCACGCCCCAGCCCAACACGGCCAGCACCAGCGACGAGGCCGACGACGAAGCCACCTGGCCCCTGCGCACCGTCGGCGGAATCGGCGCCCTCCTGGCCGCCGGCCTCCTGGGCCTGCTCGCCGCCCGCCGCGCCCGCCAGCAACGCCGCCGCCTACCCGGCCAGCGCATCGCCATGCCCCACCTGGACGATGAGATCACCGAACTCGAACTGCGCGCCGTGGAAAACCCCCGCGCCCTCGAACGCGTCAACACCGCCCTGCGCGGCCTGGCCCTGTGGCTGCACCAGAACAACCAGCCCCTACCCGCCCTCACCTTCGCCCGCCTGGCCGCCGACCGCTTCCAACTCCACCTGGACGAACCCACCCACCTGCCCCACCCCTGGATCGCCACCACCGACCCCACCATCTGGGCCCTGACCTGCGACCCCGACGACCCCCACCCCATCGACACCCCGGCGCTCGCCGACGGCACCGTCCCCAACGCCGGGCAACTCGCCGAGGTCCCCGCGCCTTACCCGAGCCTGACCGTCATCGGCCAAGACCTCGAAGGCACCCACATCCTGCTCGACCTCGAGCAGCTCATCGCCCTGAGCATCACCGGCGACGCGAACCGCAGTGAGCAGGTCCTGCGGGCGCTGGCGATCGAGCTGGCCGCGAGTGTGTGGGCCGATGACCTGCGGGTCACGCTGGTGGGCTGCTGCCCTGAACTCCCCGAAGCGTTGGGGTCCCTGCGCATCCGGCACCTACCCGACGTCGAGGAACTCCTGCGCGACCTTGAAGGGCACATCCGCTCGACCAACGCAGCACTGCAGCAGCAGGGCCTGGAGGACGTGCAGCAGGCCCGAGTGCAGCACCAAGCCACCGACGTCACCGCACCGGAGATCGTGCTGCTCGCGCAGCCTGTCAGCGACGGCCAGCGCGATCGTCTGGATGCGGTCTTAAACGACCACCCGCGGCTGGGACTGGCCGCGGTCACCACCGGCGCCGTCGACCTGGACAGCTGGACCTTGTCCCTGGATGAGCAGCCCACCGATGGGGAGGTCACCGCAACCCTGCAGGAACTGTCCCTGCGAGTGATCCCTCAGCGGGTCGACGATCAGGAGTACGCCAGCATCCTGCGGATGCTGCACGCGACCGGTCAGCCCGCCGCCGACGTGCACCGTGAGCAGATGCCGGCCGAGCAGCACCCGGACGCCCTGCCCTCCCCGGCGCTACTTGTGCACAACGTCATCGACCTGCGCGACGAGCCCACCGACCTGGGCACCGACCTCAACATCAGCGCCGCCGAGGATGCCGACGACGTCGAGGTCGCGGTCCTGGAAGACCAGGAGGATGAACGCGGCGACGAGCCGGTAGTCGATGAGTTCACCGATGACCGGGGCACCGAGAAGGTCGACGAGCTAGTCGAGGTCGATGGCCCCACAGCCGGCAGCTCCGGCCGTGAAGACGCTGAGACCTCGGGCCATGCTGAGGAAGCAGTGGGGGAGGGGACCTCCGCAACGGACGGCGGCCTCATGGAGGCGGACCCCGTCAAGGAGACCCTCACCGGTGAGAGCGCGGGCCCCCACGCCCTTCAGGACAACGCCACCGACGCGGCCGAGGCGACCGTCACCCGCCTGCACCCCCCACTGCTGCGCGTCCTGGGCACCGTCGACGTCATCAACGCCCACGGCGAGGAACCCGCCGAACGCGGCCGCGTCGCCCGCGGCCTGGAACTGGCCATCCTCATCGCCTTCTTCCCCGGCCTGGACCACCGCGGCATCGACGACAAGCTGTCCCCGAACAAGCCACTGACCACCAGCACCCGCAACCGCTACAGCTGGGCCATCCGCAAACTGCTGGGAACCGACGAGAACGGCGACAACTTCGTCCCCAACTTCAACGAGATCCCCGGCTTCCGCTACACCCTGCACCCCGCCGTCCGCACCGACTGGCAACTCTTCCAAGACCTGGTCGCCCAAGGCTCGACCGCCTCCGTGCTCAAGGCCCTGCGCATGGTCCGTGGCGCCCCCTTCAGCGGCATCGACCCCCGCCGCTATGTCTGGGCCCAAGGCCTGCAGCAAGAGATCGTCAGCACCATCGTCGATGTCGCCTACACCCTGGCCACCCGCGCCCTGAACGCCGGCCAACCGGGCCTTGCCCGCGAAGCCGCCGCCCTGGGCCGCCTGGCCGAACCCGGCTCACAGGTCCTATGGCGCGCCACCCTGCGCGCCGACCACATGCTCCGCGACCACCAAGCCCTGACCGAGCACGCCGACCGCGTCAGCGAAACCAACGACGACGACCTAGAGCCAGAGACCACGCAACTGCTGCGCGACCTCCTCCAAGGCCCGCTGCTACCCGCCAGCGCCCAATGAGAGGACACAACGCAATGGACACATCCACCCACAGTGACCACACTCAAGGGCACCCGCCCGAGGAGCACCACACCATGGCACCGCGCAGCGACACCGACGACCGCAACACGGCACCCGACGGCGCCGTGAACCGCTCGGGCCGACGCGGCCTCATCTGGGCTGTCGCTGTCCTGGCCGTCCTCGTCATCGCCGGCGTCTCCTTCGTCCTCCTCCGCGGCGGGGGAGGGGACCCGGCACCGACGCCCACAACCGCGGCGACGATCGATGACGCGGCCCGGCAGGCCGCCATCGATGAATCTTGGGCGAGCACTCAGCGGTATGGCGAGCTGAGCGACCAGGCGTTCCAGGCGGCGAGCGTCGATGGGATCGACCTGCAGTCGGTGGCTTGGCCCGCTGTAGTGGACGACATCACCCGCTTCGCGGAAAGCCTGAAACGTCAAGGGCAGCACCAGACTGGCGTTAATAGCCAAACGCTGATCTCTAGTGACTTCGCTCCCTCGTCCGATCCTGCGAACGCAGGCGACGTGGCGTACGGGACAGTGACCTTGCAGGTCTGCGTCGACGCAAGCGGAAGCGACCTCGTCGACGACACGACCGGGGAGAGCGTTCAGGTTCCGCCGCCTGGGCAGGAAGAAGTCTCACCGCGGGGCATCAGCACGATCACCGCGGAACGCAACGGCGGCGTCTGGAAGGTCCGCAGTGAGGCCGTCGACTACGAGACGGGTTGCTGATGTCCAGGCGGTGGCTTCTCACCGCCTCGTCGTTGTTCATGTTGGGCGGGTTCGTGCTGGCTCCGACAAGCCAGGCCGCCACGGTGGCTGAGGACAACGGCGAGCGCGGATCGGTCAGCTGTGGGCGACGGACTTGCAACATCGAGGTACGCACGCCCGGAAGCAGTGGCGTCCCAGGCGCCGGTCGTCGTGGAACCGGCTCGCCTCACCGCGGCGGCAGCACCGCGCCGGTCACACCGGTGGTGAACAGACCTGCACCGAGCCCGGACGAACCCACCGACGACCCACGCTTCCTGCCTGGGGGACGCTGCTACCAGCAGGCCATCTGCTTCGCCCTGCCCGGCGAACCGCCCATCACCGTTGAAGTCGTCGACCCCGATGCCCTCGCCCAGCAAGCGGTGTCGCAGCTGGACATCGCACCGCCGGACATCCAGATGGTTCCCGACCTCGCACCCGGTGGTTTCGGCTTCATCGGGCTCCCCGTGTGGCTGTGGACCCCGCAGCCGCAGTGGGAGCCGATCAGCGCCAGTGCCAGCGCTGGCGGCCTGACCGTCACCGCCACCGCGCAGCTGTCCAGCGTCGACTACGACATGGGCGACGGGACCACCCTGCACTGCACCACCCCCGGTGAGCCCTACCAGGAGTCCTACGGCGACCGGGACTCACCCACCTGCGGCCACCGCTACCAGCAGACCTCCGTCCACGAACCGGGCATGGCCTACACCGTGACCGCCACCGCCGCCTACGACGTCACCTGGACCGGAGCAGCCACCGGCGCGACCACGCTCACCGACGACGCCACCACCCAGCTGCCCATGGGCGAACGCCAAGTCCTCATCACCAGCTGATGCCCACCCTCCACGCGGCACTCGCAGACCCGTCCACCGTGCTCACCAGTTGCTGGCTCCCGTACTGGGCCGCGAGCAGACCGGGTGAAGGCTGCTGTCGTCTGCACGGGAGCTCCGAGCTGCGGGTGAGCTACTGCGGCGTCGACCGCGACACCGCGCGTCGAAGGACCGCCTTCCACTCACTGCGGGTATCTGCATGGGTATCCCCACAGGTAGCCACTCCGGTAGGCCTAGCGAGAAGGACCGGAACCCGGTGAGCACCCTCGCCATCACCCTCGCTGCCCTTACCGCCGCAGCCGGCGCATGGATCGCCTCCACCCTCGTCGACCACCGCTCCACTACCCCCACCACCCGACGCGGCCCCCAACGCCACGCCCTCGGTGCCCTAGCCGCCGCCAGCGCCGCCGCCAGCGCCGCCGCCAGCGCCGCCGCCAGCGCCGCCGCCAGCGCCGCCGCCCTCACCGGCCCCACCCCGGCAGCCATCCCGTACCTCTACCTCGCCATCGCCGGCGTCGCCCTCGCCCGCATCGACACCTACGAACTGCGACTACCCGACCGCCTCGTCCTGCCGGCCTACCCGCTCACCGCTGCCTGCTTCACCGCAGCCGCCGCGCTGGGCGGGCACTGGGCCCAGCTCCTGCACGCCGTCCTTGGGGGAGTGGCCCTCTTCGGCTTCTACCGCCTCCTGCACCACACCCGCCCCCGCCAGATGGGCCGCGGCGACGTCAAGCTCGCCGGCATCCTCGGCGCCCACCTCGCCTGGCTCAGCTGGGGCACCTGGTACTTCGGCGCCGCCGCCGCCTTCGCCCTCTTCATCCTCACCACCATCGCCACGCGACGCGGCCGCGGCCGCCGCGCCACCTGGACCTCAACCAGAGCCTTCGGCCCCCACATGCTCACCGGCGCCGCCCTCACCCTCTGCGCCACGGCACTCACCACCTAACGAGCGCAGCCAACTCCGCGGCGCTCGCGAGCGCCGGGGACTGCTGGGAGTGCTGTCGTGGTGGGGCGGTGGTGCGGGACGGTGTGTCACAGGTGGGTGCTGTGCGTCTACCTGTCTGTAGACGTGAGAGGTCTTCGTACGTCGATGCCCGAGCTCACTGGCGCTTGGACGCCAGGAGCTGTGGGCCCGCGCTTGATCAAAAAGTTGGGCGTGTCGCGTGTTGGATCCTGGTTACTGAATCAGGAATGCGGTAGGACAGGGTCATGCCTGAACGCAGGAAGCCTGGACCGAAGCCGCGAGGCGTTCGCGGGGCCATCGCTACACGGGTGCCGTTGGAGCACAAGGCTCACTACGAGCGGTGCGCGGCGGAGCGGAACATGCCCGTGTCTGACTACCTGGCGCTGTTGCTGGCCGAAGCCCACGGCCTGCCGGTGCCGGAGTACATCCGTGTCCCCGATCCGCAGGCGCCGATGCAGCAGGAGCTACGCATCAGCGCCTAGCAAGCTGAAGGCCGCCCGGCGGTCTCGGCACATAAGTCCATATACAGACGACGGCGGCCTCGCCGGTCGGGAGTTGCCCTCTCCCGTACTGACCGACTCCGCCGCCGTCTCGCTCCGCCCACCTACCACGATGACCTGGAGCTAGTCATGAGCGTAGTCGCTCCTGCGCGTCTTTGTGCACCCCAAGACGCTGAACACGCCCAAAGAGATGTCAGAAATGTCACCTCGGCTACACCCCCTGTCACTCCAGGCACACTGAGCGCATCCGTTCAGCCGCTGGCCGCCGAAGCTCCAGTGCTGGCCGACAAGATCAACGCTCCGGCCGACGAGCCCGCGACCTCGCAGCCCGACGCGCTCATGGACAGCCTGGCCAGCACACTGGACCAGATCGCGCGGCTGAAGCAGCGCCGCGAGACGCTTAAGCAAGCCCAACGTGATGCGGAAGCTCAGCTGGTTCACCGCGTCGGCGTCGCCCACCGCCGCGGCGATCTGAGCGAGCAGGACCTAGTCGACCTGTACTACTCGCTGCGCGAGGCCTCCCAGCGTGAGCCTGGCTTCGCCACACGCTGGGATGAAGCCGTCGACCTCGACTCCCGCACGATCGCCCGGGCGCGTCAGTTCAACTCTCTACCCAACGGCCCCGATGGCTCCTGGCAAGGAGACAACCCACTGCCAGCGGGCGCGTCGGCGCCCCGTACCGGCGTTGCCGTGGTCTATGTGCTGTTCGATGACGACGGCTCTCCCTGCTACGTCGGCTCGTCGATGCAGTTCCGCAGCCGGCTGACATGGCACCGGAAGAGGAAGTCCTTCCGCTACTGGGCGGCGTACCCCTGTGCTGACCGAGAAGACGCTTACGTCCGCGAGGAGCGGATGCTGCGCGAGGTGCTGCCCCGGTTGAACAAGAAGGCAAGCCGATGAGCGCGGGGACCGTCGTCGCGGACCACCACGGGGGAGACGTCTGATGGCCGTCATCCGTGGTCCTCTACCGACCGACAACTTCACGATGGTGTCCAACGACTGGGCGCGTGACGTCGACCTGACTTACAAGGCCAAAGGCATCCTGCTGGCGATCGCCTCCCACGCCGAGGGCTACCGCCTGACCCTCCAACAGCTGGTCGCGCAAGGCAAGGACGGTCGCGACGCGGTCAAGGCTGGGCTGCGCGAACTCGTCGACGAGGGCTACATGCGTGTCATCCAGAACCGCGGCGAGAACGGTCAGATGGGTGAGGTCGACTACATCCTGACCGGGAAGCTGTCCGCTGACGACGCCGGTGTGGTCCCGGCTGGCACGGAGTCGGCCCGCTCGCGGCAGCGTCGTACCAGGTCAGCGCCGGTGACGGATAATCCGCCTTCGGTCGATGTGGCGCAAAAGCGTAGGTCAGAGCCGGTGGCGGAAAATCCGTCACCGGTGGCTGCGAGTGAAGATGCGCAAGACCGCAGGTCAGAGCCGGTGGCGGATTTTCCGTCACCGGGTAGCCCGTCAACGGAAAGCCCACCCCTAAGAAGAACAAGATCTAAGAAGACGAACACCTACGTCACGTCTACGTCGGCACGTGACGTGACGGTCTCTGTGGATAACTCGGAAGGGCGGCGAGCTCCGTCCGCCAGTCAGCGACCGGTGGCTACCGTCCCGGACGCTGTCCGTCACTCGGGGTTGGAGAGCGAGGACGGCAACGACGTTGACCTCGACGAGGTCGAGCGAACGTTGCTGCACTTGCCGGATCGACTCCGGCCCAGCCCCAGCGAGGCGAGACGCCTGCGCGGACTCATCGAGCAGCGGATGCGCCGAGGTTGGGCGAGGGAGGACATCGTGCACGCGGTCGAACGTCGCCTGCGGCCTGGTGGCACGCTGGACAACCCGTGTGGCCTGTTCGCCAAAGTGCTTGTACCGCTTGAGGAAGCCCCACGGCGCGTTCAGGAGTCGCAACCTCGACGGCACCTCACCGTGGCGAAACCCTGGTGCGGAAGCTGCGACGAGGAGACCCGCTACCCACGCGACGAGAATGGGTTTCCCGACATGACGCTGCCGAAGTGCCCCGACTGCAAGCACCTCGAGTTCGCACACCACATGGAACGCGGCGCGTCGTGACGCTGGACCGGATGCGCGGCGCCAACCACTCCACCGGGACCGATACGGGCTTGGGGAAGCGGCTCCCTCGCCGGTACTGGGCGGAGTTGACCTCCTCCCGCCGGTGCCTAGTGCTCCATGGTGGCGGCCAACTGCCATCCTTCTCGTGCCCCGCCAGGGCCGTGCTGCAGTCCTCATGCTTACGCAATCATCGAGCGCGCTTTTGCCGCACACGGTCTCCGAGACCAGCCTGACGGGCGAGCACCACAGCGGTGAGGTCGGCAGAGATCCGGCCGTCGTAGTCGGTGGCCGTGGCCAGCACGCAGGTGAGGGCCGCAGCGCCGTGCGGGACGACGCCGGCAGTTGAGCGGGCGGCACCGCCCCGACGGCGGCCTCGACCGCGCGGGCCCCAGCGGGCCACGGAAGCCAGCCTGTCGCAGGGGCGGCCGCGACATCCGGGCGAATGTGTACCGCCAGCATGCGTCGTGCCACTCCACCTGCTTGCCGTACTAGGCGACTGAAGGTGTTGTACGACTTAGCTGAGGTGTGCTTGCCGGAGTGGCACCTCGGAGGCGGTGTCGGTCCGTCGCTCTGCACGGTGGGCATACCCGTGTCCTCGAATCGATGCCCCTTGCATCGAAGCTGGCAGGGACAGGGCTCGACCAGGCTCATCCCTTCGGGTAGAGGTGGCGGGTCGGTGCCTTCCCCGCACCGGCCCGCCAGGTCGGACGCTAGTCGACTCGAACATCCGTTCGAGTTGGGACACGCTGGCGGGCATGCCGCCCGACGCGTCCGACCCGGACCCGGATGGCCACGAGCACCGCTTCCAACCGCACGACGTCAGCTACGCCGGCCGTCTGCGCGACGAGCCGTGGATCAACGCCCGCCTCGTCCGTCTCCCACATCTGCAGCGCCCCCATCGACCTCCGCGCCGGCGGACCGCTTGCAGAGGGCGGCTCCCGGACGTGAGGCCACCAGCGGCTGCGTCGCTCAGCCGCCGTGGCGTTCGCGGCCAACTTCTGAGGCGTGCTCCATGGACTGCCCCGGTAGTGCGCAGCAGGCAGGGTCAAGTCCATTGAGGTGGTGTACGACTCACGCCGCGTGATGCTTCCTGCGGTCAGGCCGTCAAGGCCTGCATCGTGAGGTCGGAGTTCACCTCCGGCGCGGTCCCGTTGGTCTCCGCGCCGCCGGCCATCGCGATCAACCGGCAACGGCCCAGCAGGTCCAGGCCGAGGTAGCGGCGACCCTCGGTCCACTCATCGTCCTGCTCGGCCAGCACCGCCCCGACCAGCCGGATCAGGGAGTCCCGGTCGGGAAAAATCCCTACCACGTCCGTGCGGCGGCGGATCTCCCGATTCAACCGCTCCTGCGGATTGTTGCTCCAGACCTGCCGCCACACCTCTTTCGGGAACGTCGTGAACGCCAGCACGTCGGCGCGGGCGGCATCCAGGTGTGCGGCGACCTTCGGCAGTTTCTGCTCCACCGCATCCAGCAGCCGGTCGAACTGGGCGTGCACGGAGTCCGCGTCGGGCTGGTCGTAGACGCTGTGCAGCAACGTCTTGACCCAAGGCCAGGACGTCTTCGGCGTGAGGGCCATCAGGTTGGCGGCGTAGTGCGTCCGACAGCGTTGCCACGACGCGCCCGGCAGGGTGACGCCGATCGCAGCGACCAGGCCGGCGTGCGCGTCCGACGTCACCAGCCGGACACCGGTCAGACCACGGGCGGTCAGATCGCGGAAGAACCCCAACCAGCCGGCGCCGTCCTCAGCCGAGGAGGTCTGCAGGCCCAGGATCTCCCGGTGCCCGTCGGCGTTGACCCCGACCGCCAACATCGCGTGGACGTTGGCGACCCGGCCGTCCTCACGGACCTTCATCACCAGCGCGTCGGCCGCCACGAACGTGTACGGCCCGGCGTCCAGCCGGCGGGTGCGGAACGCCTCGACCTGGGCGTCGAGGTCCTTGGCCATCTCGCTGACCTGCGACTTCGACAACCGCGTGATCCCCAGGGTCTCGACGAGCTTTTCCATCCGGCGGGTGGAGACCCCGAGCAGGTAGGCGGTGGCGACCACCGTGGTCAGCGCCCGCTCAGCGCGACGTCGGCGCTCCAGCAGCCAGTCGGGGAAGTACGACCCGGACCGCAGCTTGGGGATGGCGGCATCGATGGTCCCCAGACGGGTGTCGAAGTCGCGGTGGCGGTAGCCGTTGCGGGCGTTCACCCGCTCCGGGGACGAGGTGCCGTAGGCGGCTCCGCAGACCGCGTCGGCCTCGGCGGACATGAGCGCGTTCACGAACATCGACATCAGCTCACGCAGCAGGTCCGGGCTGGCCTGAGCCAGTTGCTCGTCCAGGAAGCGGGCAGGGTCCATCATGGGTCCAGCGGTCATCGCGTTGGCATCCTTCAAAGGCACTGTGAGAGGTCCTTCGAAGCATCACGCGGTGGCCGCCTTCTACATATCAGCCGCGCCCGTCACCGGGCTGGTCGTACACCACTCTGGTGGACTCCACTGCAGGCAGGGCGGTCGCAAAGACGGGCGTATCCACGTCGGGTGCGCTGGCGCCAGATGTGGCGGGGGGTTGCTGGTCAGCCGATCCGCGAGACGTACGTGTCACCGCGCGGGTAGTGCAGACTGGGCGCTGGACGGGGAGGCGGTCCGGCCTGGACCGGGTCGATTGGCGGCGTGCGCTTGCCGGGGATGGACGTGGGCGGCGGCGGGCTGTACCTCGGGCGTGGGGCCGCAGTAGGCGTCGGGGTGCCGGAAAAGTCCTCGATCGGGGCGGCCGCGTAACCGGCCAGGTAGCCGAAGGCGGCCGCCACGGGTACTGCTGCCAAGAGCAGGATGGTGCGTTCGGTGGGGCGTGCTTCGGCCAGCAGCGGCAGCAGGGTCAGCGAGGCCAAGGAGGCCACGCCCACGACCAGGGCGCGGCGACGATCGATCCGGGGCACAACGCCTGCTCCCTTCGTCCTCGGCCGCTGACGGCGGCCGTGCCGGCCGCCTGCCTCTCTGCCGGTCTCGGCTGATCCTGCTGGATCTTCTAGAGCCTGCCACAGCCGGTGCCGGCATGCCGGGTGATCTGATGTCTGCGCGACTGCCTGAACGGCCTCACCTACTCACGCGTGGCGGGCGGCTGCCCCGCCGCCAGCCAGCGCATGCCTCCGCGCCGCACTGCTCCAGCGGCGGACACCCGACAGCACCGAAGCAGGTGTCGCCAGCCACTGGCCTATGGGGCCACCGCCCTCCTTCATCTCTCGGTCACTTACGCCATTGCGACTGCTCCGGCGCCATCTCCGTCGGTGCCGGTGAAAGCGCGACGGCGCTCGCGGATCGTGGCACGCACCTGCAGGGTGAGCGCGCGGCAGTCCAGGAGAGGCACTGCAGGGGACTGAGTTCGTGACTCAGTCACCCTGCTGATAGTTGCCTGATGCGATCACCGTGCGACTGCCGTGCCCCTGGGCCCTCACGGCGATGAAAGGCTGTCCGCTCACGCGTGCCGTCCTTGATACCCCGGCGTTCTCGCCTGCCCGCCGCAGTCGGTCTGGACCGACGTACTGGGTGGGGCCGTGGTCGTTGTCACCCGGTCGGCACGGTCCGTTCGGATGCGGGCTTTGTCGTCTACAACCAGCAAAGGGGCTGGGCGCACCGTTGGTCACCCAGGGCAGGGCATCGTCGGCTCCGCGCCTGCGGCGGGTGCGGCCAGGTCCCGGGCGGCATCGCGGCGGCCAGGCGTCCTGTTTAGCGCGATCTTCAGCGCGGCCGGCGGGGTCATCGGTCCTGTTCCCGATGTGCAGGCTGCATCGGGCGATGGTTAGTTGGTGCCTGGGTGCGCTCGATGCCTCGTTGCGGCGGTGCTTCAGGAGGCCAGGGAAGAAGAAGTTCGCGGCCGATCGACGAGCCGTGCGACATCACTGCAGGTCAGGGCCCTGTTCGTCATGCCGCCCGCGGCGTAACTTGTGCGACACCAATGGGACACGCAACGGAAACGGCGTCGCGTGAATGTTCGCTCATGCCCACCGCGACGCTCGCTCCTCCTGTGGCGCACGTGACCACGGACCCCCGGATCGTCCTTGTTCGAGATCTTGTCCGGGAGGACATCCGCCGCGGCCGTTTCGACTCCGGGGCGATCTTGCCGGGCGAACACGAGCTGATGCTCGAGTACTCGACCACTCGCAGTGTCATCCGTGGTGCCTTGCAGATGCTTCGGGCAGAGGGATTGATCGATCGCCGGCAGGGGACAGGCACTTATCTTGTCGACCGGCAGGCGATGCATCCGCTGGACCATCTCAGCGCCGACATCGGAGCGCACTACCGCAGGCCTCGCACGGTGACCGGCAAGCTGACTGTCGTGGACGTCATGCCGGCCCCGGCGCCCATCGCTGCGGGTCTGAACATCACGCCCAGCGAATTGGTCAGGCATCTGGATGTGGAGATGTACGTCGACGGCGTGATCTACCACATCGCGTCCAGCTACATCCGTGAGGAGGACGCGAAAGGAATGCAAGGCACAACCTTTCTCGGGGACTACTACAACCACATGGAGGCGTCGGGAGTTGTGCTGGGTGAGGCCGAGATCGCCTTCGAGGCGGTCAACGCCGACGGCCCCACCGCAACGCGGCTGGGACTTCCGGTCGGTCGCGCGGTCATGTTGTTCCGCCGGATCACTCACGACTCCACGGGCCGGCCTGTGGAGATCGGGTTCGGGCGGCTGCGCAGCGACAAGCTAGCGCTGGTTTCGCGGGTCCCGCGTCGGAAGGAGACAGTGGCGTGAGCAGGTTCCTCGCACGGCGGCTGCTGCTGAGCATTCCCATCCTGCTGGGCGTCTCGATCGTCGTCTTCATCACCATCAAGATCATCCCCGGTGACCCAGTGGCCAGCATGCTCGGGCCGACAAGCACACCTCAGGCCCGCGCCGCGCTCAACGCCCGCCTGGGCCTAGACCAGCCCTTGCCCGTGCAGTACTTCCGCTGGCTCATCGCCATGCTGCAGGGTGACCTGGGCAACTCCATCGCCCAGCAGCGCCCGGTCCTCGGACTGGTCACGAGCGCCTTCGTCAATACCTTGTGGCTGACCGCGTTCGCCGCCGTTCTGGCCATTGTTCTGGGGCTTGTGCTGGGCGCGGTCTCCGCCCTTCGGCGCGGAAAGATTGCGGCCACCATCAGCAATGCTCTGGCCCTGTTCAGCATCTCCACCCCGCAGTACACGATCGGGCTGCTGCTGATCATTCTGCTCGCCAACGGAACCGGCTGGTTCCCCGTCTCCGGCATGTACTCGGCCGTCGGTGGGGGAACGTGGGGTGATCTCTTCTGGCACCTCGTCCTACCCGGAGTGACCGCAGCGCTCGTGCCGGCCGGGATCATCGCGCGCATGTTCCGTTCAACGGTTCTGGACGTCATGAGCTTGGAGTTCATCGACTCCTACCGGGCTCGAGGGCTCAGCGAACGGCGCATCCTGTGGCATGCGTTCCACAACACGACACCCACGCTGCTCACCGTGGCCGGGCTGCAGGTCGGGTATCTGCTCGGTGGTGTCGTCTTCGTCGAAACGGTCTTCTCCTGGCCCGGACTGGGCCAGCTCGTCTTCGACTCGATCTCCCGGCGCGATCTGGCGGTCATCCAAGCCGGGGTCATGATCGCCGCCTTCGCTTTCGTCCTCATCAACGTGATCGTCGACCTGCTGCACAGCGTGATCGATCCCCGCGTCCGCGCCTGACCTTGCACGCCTTCGCGCACCGGTATGCCGTGCTGGCCCGCCGGTGCCATGGCACCCCCTTGCCCGGATGATCCGGAATCTTGCAGGAGGAACGACTTCCGATGACCACGCAAACCCCTGTGCTGGCTGCCCCGACGGTCGTGCCGTCGCGCGCTGCCCGCCGCGGCCGCCGGTTGCCTGTCCCGGCGGCCGCCGCCGCCACCGTGCTGGCGCTCGTTGCGGTGATGACGCTGCTCGCTCCGCTCATCGCCCCTTACGGGCCGCTGGAAGGTGATCTCGCCGCGCGGCTGCAGCCCATCGGCTCCCCAGGCCACCTGCTGGGCACCGACGGTCAAGGACGTGACGTGCTGACCCGGCTGCTGTACGGCGCCCGGCCTTCCCTGCTGGCGGGACTGCTGCCGGTGATCTTCGCCGGTGCGGTGGGAATTGTGCTGGGTCTGGTGGCCGCATTGGGGCACCCCCGCCTGCACACCTTGGTGATGCGCGCCCTGGACGTGCTCTACGCCTTTCCGGCCGTGCTGCTAGCCATCGCCATCGCCGCAGCGCTGGGATCGGGCATCAGCAACGCCATCATCGCGCTGGCCATCATTCTTATCCCGCCGGTGGCCCGCGTCACTGAGTCCGAGGCCATGCGCATCAAGTCCGCCGATTTCATGGCCGCCGCCCAGGTCTCCGGCGCCAGCCGGGTCTCGATCGCGCTGCGGCAGGTGCTGCCGAACGTGGCGCCCGCCGTCGTCGTCTACGCCACCGCCCTGGTGGGGCTGTCCATCGTCTATGCCGCCGGTCTGAGCTATCTGGGGCTGGGGGTCTCCCCGCCCACCGCGGAGTGGGGCGTGATGGTCAGCGAGATGCAGCAGTACCTGTTCACCGCACCGCTGCTGCTGCTGGTTCCGGCTGTGGCCATCCTCGTCGTCTCCGTGGCCTTCAACGTTCTCGGCGACGGCCTCCGTGACTTCTTCAACGTCAGGACGGACGCATCGTGAGCAGTTCCACGCACACTCAAGACCCGCGCCGCTCTGGCTCCAGCCAGGCAGGACCTGGCCAGCACGGTGCGCTCTCGGCGCACACACCGCTGGAGGTCACCGGGCTGGCCACCACCTTCCACCGCAACGCGGGCTCGGTGCTCGCCGTCCGCGGCGTGGACATCGAGCTGGCGCCGGGGGAGACCCTGGTCCTGCTGGGGGAAAGCGGCAGCGGGAAGTCGGTGACCATCCGCTCCATCCTGCGGCTGTACGGGACCAGCGCCCAGCACGCCGGAACTGTCCGCCTCGGCGACCTGGACCTGCTGCAACTGGGTCCCTCGGCGCTGCGGGCGGTGCGCGGGCGGACCATCTCGATGGTTCCCCAGGACCCCAACGGCTCGTTGGACCCGCTGCGCAAGGTCGGCCGCCAGATCGAGCAGGTGCTGGTGCTGCACGGCACCGTGCCCGACCGCAAAGCCGCCAAAACGCGGGCGTTGGAGCTGCTGGGCCTGGTCGGCATCCCCAGCCCTGCACGCGTGGCCGCCTCTTACCCGCACGAGCTGTCCGGCGGAATGCGCCAGCGAGTCGCTATCGCGATCGCCATCGCCTGCGACCCCGTGGTGCTGCTGGCCGACGAGCCGACCACGGCCCTCGACGTCACCGTCCAGTCGCAGATCCTGGATCTGTTCACCGCGCTGCAAGACCGGCTGGGAACGGCCCTGCTGCTGGTCACCCACGACGTCTCGGTCGCCGCCGACATCGCTGATCGTGTCGCGGTGATGTACGCCGGATCCATCGTCGAGCAGGGACCGGCCCGCGAGGTCCTGGACAACCCGCGCCACCCCTACACCCAGGCACTGCTGGATGCCATACCCCACCCCACCAGTGAACGCGGGCAGCTCAAAGCCATCCCCGGCTCACCGCCGGTGGCTGGCGCGCACTTCACCGGCTGCGCCTTCGTAGACCGCTGCCCGCTGGCCCAGGACACCTGCCGCACGGACCCGCCGGCCTTGCTGCAGGTGGCACCCGCTCACCAGGCCGCCTGCCCGGTGGCCAACCCGAAGGAAGCCGCATGAGTGCCGAGACCCTGCTCGACGTCGTCGACCTCGCCAAGACGTTCCCCAACGGAACACGCGCAGCAGACGACGTCAGCCTCAGCCTTACCCGCGGCCAGACGCTGGGGGTGGTGGGGGAATCAGGGTGCGGGAAGTCGACCACCGCCAAGATGATCCTGCGGCTGCTCAAACCCGACCGCGGATCGGTGACGTTTGAGGGCATCGACGTGCTGCGCGCCAAGGGCTCGGAGCTCAAGGAGGTCCGCCGCCGCCTGCAGCTGGTGCCGCAAAACCCGCAGACCTCGTTCAACCCCCGGCTGACCATCCGCGCCTCGCTGGAGTTCAACCTACGCGCCCATGGAGTGCCCCGCCGGACCTGGCGCAGCACCGTCGACGACATGCTCCTGCGTTGCGGCCTGCGCGTGGAACAGGGCAACTCCTACCCGCACGAACTGTCCGGCGGGCAGCTGCAACGGGCAGCCATCGCCCGCGCCCTGGTCACCGGGCCCGATCTGGTGGTCTGCGACGAGGCCGTCTCGGCGTTGGACAAGTCGGTGCAGGCGCAAGTGCTCAACTTGCTGTCCGAACTGCAGTCGGATCTGGGAGTGTCCTACCTGTTCATCTCCCACGACCTGTCTGTCGTGGAGCACATCAGCGACCGGGTCCTGGTGATGTACCTGGGCCGGGTCGTGGAGCAGGCCACCTCCGAAGCGCTGTACGCCGACCCGGTTCACCCCTACACCAAGGCGCTGCTGTCCTCGGCTCCCGGGGCGCCGATCGAACGCATCGTCTTGCAGGGCGAACCGCCCAACCCCGCAGACCCGCCGTCGGGATGCACCTTCCGCACCCGCTGCCCCTGGGTCATGGACACCTGCGCCCTCGAGCGCCCGCTACTGGCGACGACCCCCGCCGGATCGCTGGCCGCCTGCCACCTCAATCTCAGCTCCCGTCCCCTGGCCACTTCGTCCCCGGCCTGAGCCGTAGCTCAGTCTTCAGAGAGGAAACTTCGTGGAACGCACAGCGTCCCCGTCCCCCGCTTCCGGCCCCGCGCGCCGTACCCTCCTGCTCGCCTCGTTGGCCGGCTTCGGCACCTTCGCCGCGGCCTGCTCGGCGCCCGGTGGTGGACCGGATGCCGCGGCTGACCAGGACGGTGCAGGTTCGGCCCTGATCATCGGCATGACCGCCAGTGACATTCCGCTCCTGGATATCGGGATGGCTCAGAACGAGGGGTATGAGGGGCTTCGCTTCGTCGCCAACCAGTTGTACGACTCCCTGACCCGCTTCGACCTCACCGACGGCAGTGTGATTCCGCCGGTGGTGGCCGGCCTGGCCGAGAGCTGGCAGCCGGACGAGATGGGCACCTCGTGGACGTTCACTCTGCGGCAGGGCGTCACCTTCCACGACGGGACCCCGTGGAACGCCGACGCCGCGGTGTTCAATCTGCGTCGCTACACCGATGACACCTTCGAGTACTTCTATCAGGAGCTCAACGGGCAGGCTGGCCTGGCCATCGCCGGGATCTCCGCGGCCACGGCCGTCGATGAGTACACCGTGCGGATCGACTGTGTCGGCCCTTGGGCTTATCTGCCCTCAGATCTTACGACGGTGTACATGGGTTCGCCCACCGCCATCCAGGAAGCAGGCAACGACGGGTTCGGTCAAAAACCTGTCGGCACCGGCCCGTTCACGTTCGTCAGCGTCGAACGCGGCCAGAGCCTGGAGCTGGCGGCCAACGCCGACTACTGGAACGGCAAGCCGGCGGTGAGCAATCTGATTCTGCGCCCGATTCCGGACACCACTGCCCGGGTGGCGGCGTTGCGGACCGGGGAGGTGAACTGGATCGAGGTCCCGCCGCCGGACGATGTCGACTCCCTGCAGAGCGCCGGGTTCCAGATCGAGACCAACAGTTACGACCACATCTGGCCGTGGTGTTTCGACACCACGCAGCCGCCGTGGAACGATGTGCGGGTCCGCCAGGCCGCCAACTACGCCATCAACCGCCAGTCTCTGGTCGACAACGTCCTGCAGGGAACGGCCGAACCTGCCTTGCAGGTGTGCCCCAAGGCCAACGCCGCCTACCGGCCGGAGAACGACCTCTACTCCTACGATCCCGACCGCGCCAAGCAGCTCCTGGCCGAGGCAGGCGTCTCGGGGGGCATCACCGCGACGCTGTCCTACCCCACCAGCGGTTCGGGCAACATGATCCCCGGGCCGATGAACGAGGCGTTGCAACGGGACCTTGCGGCAGTGGGTATCAACGTCGAGCTGCAGCCCATCGAGTGGGCCTCGATGCTCACCGACTACTTCGTCGGGAACATTCCCGGCGGGGCCAGCGCGATCAACATCAGCCTGTCCTTCCAGCAGGAGGGCTTTTGGAACAACTGGCTGGGCACCGGCGTCACCAACGTCACCGGCTGGCACAATCCCCAGGTGGAGGCTCTGTTCACTCAGGCCCAGGCCACTCTCGATGAGGCAGGGCGCGCCGAACTGTACGCCCAGGCCTCGGCGATCATCACCCAGGAAGCGCCCTGGTTGTTCGTGGTCAACGACCGCAACCCGCGGGTGCTGGCCGCCAACGTCGACGGTTTCGTCGAGCCGCAGTCCTGGTTCGTCGACGTCACCGACGTGTCGGTGACGTGAGTCCAGCCGCCCAGGGCGCATCGGTGGCCGGGCGCCGGCGCCTCATCGGCGTCGTCGTGGTCTCTGGCATCGCCTCCGGGCTCACCGGCCCGCTGGTCTCGGTGGCCGCGGTCCACCTCGGCGCCGGTGGGCTCGGTGCCGGGGTCGCGGTGGCCATCTTGCAGGTTCCAGTCATCGTGCTGGGGTTGTTCGGCACCCGCTGGCTGCCGCGGCTGCCGCTGCGACGTACCGTGACCTGCGCGGTGGCGCTGGGCGCTGTGGGTGCCGGGGTCGCGGCCGCCGGCAGCTACCCACTGCTGCTGACGGGCCGGTTCGCGCAGGGCGTGGGTGTCGTTCTCCTGCTGGGCACGGCCGGGTACGCACTGGTGGCCCGCGAAGGCAGGACCGGGCGTGGCAGCGGCTTCGGCTCCTTTCAGGCGGCATGGTTCGCCGGCATCGCGGTGGGTCCCGTCGCGGCGCTGCTCGTGGCCTCTGCCGGCGGGGACTTGGTGCGGGCCACCTTCGCCACGGCCGCGGCGCTGGCGGGGCTTCTGGCCATCGTGGCGGCACTCGTGCTGCGCGACGGCCCGCCAGGGCCCAGGCCCCAGTGGGGTCGTCCCCGCGGGGCTCGTCCGGCGCGTCGGGAACTGCTGCTCAGTGGCGCTGGGCAGGCCACCCGCAGCGGGTTGGCTGTGACGATAGTGCCGCTGGTGGGGGCCGACCGGCAGCTGACGGGGCACCAGCTGATTCTGGCGGTGACGGTCCTGGGCGCCGTCGACGTCGCTGCGATGCTCATCGCCAGCAGGCTGCCGCGCCGGGTCGACCGGCGCGTGGCGATGGTCCTGGCGTGTGGATGGGGCGTCCTGGCGCTCATCCTGCTCGCCCTGGCCCGGACGCCGGCCCAGTTCATCCTGGCCTGCGCGGTCCTCGGGGTCACCGTCGGATCGACCTGGGTGCTGCCGGGCTCGCTGGTCCTTGACCGCGCCTTACATGTGGAGGCCGCCTTCAGCTGGTACCGCCTGTCGTGCGATGTGGGCCTGCTGCTCGGTGCGCTGGCCGGCGGCGCGCTGGCCGCGTCCGGGCCTTCTCGTGCGCTGTGGCTGTGGACGCTGCCGCTGCTGGCCACCGCGGTCCTGGCCTGCACCATCCGGTCCCGGGGCCCAGGGCTTCCCCCGTCCTATCCACCCGCCGCGCGATTCACCGCCAAGACGATCACCGCCAAGACGATCACCGCACGGAGCACCACCGCCAAGACGGCCACCGCTGGGACAACCACCGCTGGGACGACCACCGCGAAGACACCACAGGAAACGACATCACAGGAGGTAGTGCCGTGACAGTTCCCGATCTCGGACGAGGCCCGGTTCCCGACCGCGCGCTCATCGACGCGATGGCGGGCGACCAGGGGCTGGACTGGAGCGAAGCCCGTCGAGAGCAGGGCCTGGCGCAGGCGGTTTCGATGCGCCCGGCGCTTCTGGCGCTGCGGGCCAAACCTCTGGCCTACGTCGGCGACGTCATCGAACCCGCGCACGCGTTGAAGTGGCTCGACGCCACAGGAGAGGAAAATCGGTGAGCGACCTCACGGACAAGACCGCGACCGAACTCCTCGCCCTGTACGCCTCCGGGCAGGCCTCACCGGTGGAGGCCGTGCAGGACTGCTTCGCGCGCATCGCGGCCGTCGACCCCGCCCTGAACGCGGTGCTCACACCGCTACAGGAACAGGCACTGGCCAGTGCCGCCGACAGCGCCGACCGGTGGGTGAAGGGCACGGCCCGCCCCCTGGAAGGGGTGCCGTACGGGCTGAAGGACATCGTCGCCACGGCAGGCATCCGCACCACCGGCGGCTCCCGGCTCTACGAGGACCACGTCCCGACAGCCGACGCCACCCTGGCCGCGCGGCTGCGGAACGCCGGCGGAGTCCTGGTGGCCAAGCTGCACACCTTCGAGTTCGCCTGCGGCGGAGCGCAGAACCGCACCTTCGGGGAGTGCCGCAATCCGTGGGACCTGACGCGGACGACCGGCGGATCGTCCTCGGGCTCGGGCGCCGCGGTCGCCGCGCGGATGATGCCGGTGGCCATCGGCACCGACACCGGTGGTTCCATCCGCATCCCCAGCAGCTACTGCGGCCTGACCGGGCTCAAACCCACCTACGGCCGGGTTCCGCGCGATGGCGTCATGGGCATGTCCTGGACGATGGACCACGCCGGCCCGATGACCCGCTCGGCCGCTGACGCCGCTCTGGTCCTCGACGTCATCGCCGGAGCCAGCCCGGGGGACCCGACCAGCTCCGCTCGCCCGGTGCCCGATCACTTCGCGGCCGTGGGCGCCTCCGTCGCCGGACGCCGGGTCGGCCGTCCCCGGGGCTGGTTCGAGGACCGCATGCACCCGGCGGTCGGGGCGGCGTTCGAGGCAGCCTTGGCCCAGCTCGAAGGAACCGGGGTCGAGGTCGTCGACGTCGAGCTGGAAGAGATCGACGTCATCGCCACCGCGAGCTGGGCCGTCATCTACGCCGAGATGCTCTCCTTGCACGCCGACGTCGCCCACCTCGTCGAGGACCGCGACAGCATGGGGGCCGGGCTGCTGGCGGCTACCCCGTACGTGCATGCCGCCGACTACCTCAAGGCGCTGCGCTACCGCGCGGTGTTCCAGCAGCAGCTGGACGCGGTCATGTCCGCCGCCGGCATCGACGCGTTCGTCACCCCGGCCGCGACCACCACCCCACCCCGACTGGCCGACATGCTCGTCGACACCGGTGACGGGCTGGTCGATTGGCTGGACGTGGCCAGCCGCGTCACCGTTCCCTTCAACTACTCCGGCAGCCCCGCGCTGGTCATGCCCGGCGCCCTCGTGGACGGAATGCCGACCAGCATCCAGCTCGCCGGGCGCCCGCACCAGGAGTCGACGCTGCTGTCCCTGGCCGGGGCTTTCCAGTCCGTGACCGCGCACCACCTGGCCCGGCCGGCTGAAGCACCCCTGCACACCCCTGCCCCCACGACCGTCGGAGCGACCTCATGACCACCACCGAACTCGCGACCGAGGCACTGGCCCTCACCCCCACCAGCGGCGCCCCGGTACGCACCATCACCGACGCCGCCGCCGCGCTGCGCGGGGGCACCACCACCGCGGTGGAGCTCGTCCAGTCCGCCATCACCCACGCCGACGCCCTCGACGGCCTGCTCGGGGTCTACCTGCACCGCACCGACGCAGCCGCACTCCAGGCCGCTGAGGCGGTCGACCGGGCCTTCGCCGCCGGGCAGGACCTGGGCCCGCTGGCGGGAATCCCGCTGGGTATCAAGGACATCCTCAGCGTCCAGGACACCCCTACGACGTCGCAAAGCCTCGTCATGGACCCAGCCTTCGCCGAGAAGGGCGACGCCGTCGTGGTCGCCCGGCTCAAGGCCGCCGGCGGCATCATTACCGGCAAGACCACCACCATGGAGTACGCGGTCGGCTGCCCGGACCCCGACAAGCCCTTCCCCATCCCGCGTAACCCCTGGAACACCGACCACTGGACCGGCGGATCCTCCTCCGGCACCGGCAACGGAGTCGCGGCCGGGATGTTCCTGGGCGGCCTGGGCACCGACACCGGCGGTTCGGTGCGCTACCCCTCCGCACTGTGCGGCATCAGCGGCATCAAGCAGACGTTCGGCCTGGTGCCCAAGTCCGGCTGCACCCCGCTGGGTTTCTCCTACGACAACATCGGCCCGATGGCGCGCACGGTGCGCGACTGCGCCCTCATGCTCGGCGTGATGGCCGGGCATGACGCCTCCGACCCCACCAGCGTCGATGTCACCGTGCCCGACTACACCGCAGCCCTCACCGGCGACGTGACCGGCCTGCGCGTCGGGGTGGCCACCCACCTGCTGGACCTGCCGGGCTTCGATCCCGACAACGCGGCCCTGTTCCGCGCCGCGGCCGAGGAGTTCGCGGCCGCCGGCGCCGACGTCGTGGAGGTTCAGCTGCCCAACTACGCCGCTGCCACCGCGGCGACCACCTACGGATTCTGCGCCGAGGCCTTCGCCTACCACCGCAAGGACCTGCAGGACCGCTGGCAGGACTACGGCATCCACACCCGCCGGGCGCTGGTCAACGGCATGCTGTTCTCCGCGGCCGACTACGTGCAGGCCCAGCGGGTCCGCCGCGCGACGGTCAAGGCGCTGAGCGACCTCATGGCCGAGGTGGACATCCTGCTCACCCCGACCACCATGATCGCCGCCCCGGCGCTGGAAGGCCTCGACTTCGACCTCGTGATGGCCACGGTCCTGACGCCCTACTTCAACGCCGTCGGCACCCCCGCCATGTCGATCCCCATGGGGTTCACCTCCGCCGGCCTTCCCGTGGGCCTGCAGGTGGCCGGCCGGCCCTTCGAGGAGTCCACGGTCTTCCGCGCCGCCGACGCCTACCAGCAGCGCACCACCCACCACCTCGCCGTTCCCGCCCTCGTCCAGGAGGTCTCCGCATGAGCACCGCCGTCTCCGACCCCACCACCAGCGTCCAGGTCCTGCTGGACGCCGCCGGACTGACGATCTCCGCCGCCGAGTTCGACAAGCTCGTCGCGATCTACCCCGGCATGCGGGCGTCCGTCGACGCCCTCTACGACGTCGCGATGGGCAAGGAGGAGGAACCCCAGCTCATCTTCACGCCGCTCGTCTGACCGTCCCCGCACGCCGAGCTGAGGAGAACAGCAATGGAACCCACCAGTACCCGGTTGCGGGGATTCCTCCGCAAGCCCACCCCCGAACGGGTCAAGGCGGCCGGCGCGGCCGAGTTCATGCACCTGAGCGACGACGAGGCAACGATGTACGCCGGCGTCCTCAAAGGGGTCCTGTCCAACCTTGACCGGCTCGACGAGCTGTCCTTCAACCACGCCCCGCTGAAGTGGACGACCCGCGACCCGGGGCGGCGACCCACCCCTGAGGAAGACCCGTTCAACGCCTTCGTGCGCCGCTGCCTGGTCCAGGGCGCCGCCGACGGCCCCCTGGCCGGTGTGCGCTTCGGCGCCAAGGACAACCTGGCCGTCGCAGGCGTCCCCCTCACCAACGGATCACGGGTGGCCCCCTACGCCCCGACCCAGGACGCCGTCTCCGTCGAGCGCCTGCTCGACGCCGGCGCCACCCTGGTCGGCAAGCTCAACCTCGACGACTTCTCCTCCTCCGGCACCGGGGAATCGGCATTCTTCGCCCCGGCCCGCAACCCCCACGACCGCACACGCTCCGCGGGAGGATCCTCGGGCGGATCGGGATCAGCCGTGGCCTCCGGTCACGTCGATCTCGCTCTCGGCGTGGACCAAGGTGGCTCTGCTCGTATTCCGGCCTCCTTCAACGGGGTCGTGAGCCTGAAAGCCACCCACGGGGCGATCCCGTCCGCGGGGGTGACGCACATGGACCACTCCATCGACTACGTCTGCCCCATCGCACGCACCGTGCGCATGACGGCCATCGCCACCGACGTCCTCACCGGCCACGACGACCGCGACCCGCAGTGGGTCCGCGGCGCCAACGAACCGACGCACTGCGTCGACGCCCTAGACGCCGGCGTGGCGGGCATGACGATCGCCGTCGTCCAGGAAGCCTGCGACCCCGCCCTCTGCGACCCCGACGTACTGACCAACTTCGAGCGATCGCTGACCGCCCTGGAGGAGGCAGGAGCCACCATCACCCGGGTCTCGATCCCGCTGTGGAAGGACGCCTGGGCCATCGAAACGGCCCTGCTGTGCACCCTGGCATGGGCCATGAACCAGTCCAACGGCATCGGCTTCGGCCACCGCGGCGTCGTCGACGAGAACCGCTCACACGCATTCGCCCTGACCCGGAAACTGGAGGCCGACGAGTTCGCACCGTTCTACAAGGTCTGGCTACTGGCGGGCCGCTACCTGCAAGACGAGTACCACGGAACGATGTACGCCAAAGCGCAGAACCTGCGCTACGCCCTGACCCAGCAGGTCGAGGCGGCTTTGAGCGGAGCCACCCTGCTGGCGATGCCCACGACTCCCCAGGTCGCTCCCACCCTGCTGCAGGCCCCCGAACCCGAGGACGTCATCCTCGGGCGCGGTACGACGATGGTCACCAACACAGCTCCCACCAACCTGACCGGTCACCCCTCCCTCGCGGTGCCCACCGGCCGGGACCGGGATGGCCTGCCGACCTCCGTCCAGTTGGTCGGAGGACTCTTCGCTGACGCCGTGACCTTTGCCGCGGGCGCCGTCGTCGAGGCCGCGTTCGGGACACTCACCCCGCCTGACCTGCCCATCGGCCAGGCCGACGACCTGACCGTTCAGGTCGATGTAGAGATGAGCTGACTCAGAATTGCTCTCGTGGAGATGTCATCAGCGGTTGACAGAGTCAGCTGCTGATGACATCTCCAGGTCCATTTCAGAGTTGCAGAGGTATGGCTGAAGGTCGATGTGGTGGGGGTGCCGCCGAAGCCGCGCTCAAGGCAATGGTCGGGCAGTGACTGGTCGAGCGATGCTCCACCGCGCGATGGCGGGTGGGAGCTGGACGTGACCACCGGCGTGATCACCAGGTGTGCCAGTAGGGCGCGTTCGATCGGCGCCGGTTCGCGCGGCGACCAGGTGCCTCGGGGAGCACCTGCAGCGCGCCGTGCATCCCGACGATCGGCCGCGCGTCGATGCTGCGATGAGCAGCACCATTTTGACGAGTGGCCCGTTCGACGTGCGCTTTCGCCCCCGTCTGCCCGACGAGAGGTGTTGGCGCCGGGCCAGGGGCATCGGCTGGAGTCTGCTGCAGGCCAGGGACCGCGGGTGGTGAGATTGCTGACCGTCTGAGCTGGCGAGCACCGCTCGCAGTCCCCCCTCGGCAGCGGAAGTTCTTGCCGCACAGGGGACGTCCGGGAAGCCGGGGGGCGTCCGACTGGGTGAGTGGGGCTGCAGGATGTCGACGGGCTGGTCGATATCGTTGCTGTGCAGCAAGCAAGTGGAGGACTGGCCGCCTGGTGGCATCAGCTGGCGCCGCCCGAGCGGGCTGATCTGCTCGAGTTGCCGGTGGACTCGTTCCTGCCGGAGCACCTGGTCCAGCAGCTGCGCACGTTCGGGGTGGACATTCCCGATGTGGCCGTGGCGCTGAGGTTGTGGGAGAGATCCTTCGCGGTCTACGCGCAGCCGGCAGCCATGCAAGAGTTCTTGTCCGCCGCACGGGTCTGGGCCGTTGGGTGGGCGGCCGATTCTGCCTAAACCAGAGGACGTGACTGCCGGCGGGATCGTGATCGACTCCGCCGGGCTTGGTCGCTGCGCTGTGTTGGTGTCGTGCCTGGGCGGCGCCTGCCCCGGGCGCACCCGGGACTCACATCGCCCAGCCGCCCCGGCTTACCGGGCGGTCTGGACCCGGTCGCCCCTCCTCCTCTCGGGCCAGCAGAGCTTCGGTGTAATCGCCGGGGATGCAGTCCTTGTAGTCGACGGCGACGAGCACCCAGCCAGGCTGTGTCGAGATGGGTGGCCTGTTCGCCAATCAAGGCTTCGGTCGACTGGGTGAAATCGCACCGTCGTCGTCAAGGCCCTCTTGTGCTGCTCCGATGACCACGCTGTGGATGCGATCGTGTGGCTGCTGGTGATCGGTGGCACTGTCTGGGTGGGCCTTGATGCCTCACGACTTGGCGCTGCTCGCGGCCGCCTGGGCGGCGGGCTGCTCGACATGGGCACCGCCGCGTGGGTCGTGTGTTGTCTGCTCTTCTTCCTGATCGCCTTCCCGTGCTACCTGGCCACCCGCGGACGACTGGTGGCCGCCCAGGCAGCAGCGGCCCGCCCCGCGGCGGGCTCGGGACACAGGGCGGCGGTCAGTACGTGGACTGCACCTGTCGACACATGGGCGCCCTCGACTCCCGCAGTCGCTTCGGCTTCTGCTCCCATCGCGCCGACTCCTCGCCGCGGTTTCGTGCAGGAACTTGAGGAAGTGACGCAGATGTACAAGGCGGGGCACCTCACCGAAGAGGAATTCCGTACGGCCAAGGCGCGCATCCTGCGCCGCTCCGAAGGCTGACCCCTACCGCTGGCTCGTCCGCTCCCTGCGTCGCCTGGCCCGCAGGCGCCAGGGGTCCGGAGTGGTGCGTTGCGGCATCATGCGCGATGGGAGCTCGCTGCGGCGCTCCGCTCCGGTCCGACCCGGCTGAGCGTCCACGGCGCGACGAGACGTCCAGGGGTATCGAGCTGCAACCGGCGGCCAGAGCAGAAAGGTCAGGTGTAGAGCCACACCGCGCCGATGAGGGCCGCCGCGATGGACACGAACCCGAAGCAGCCGACCCAGATGAGCCCGGGGATCTTGGTCAGGCGGGCCAGTTGGTCGGCGTCGGAGCCCGGTGCGCCTCCTCGGCGGCGTTTGCGCTGCAGTTCGGCGATCGGTTTGGGTCCGGACAGCAGCAGGAACCAGGCCAGTGTCAGCGCGAAGGCGTGCTGGACGGTGTCGGGGGTCCACCAGGTGATGGCGAAGGTCGCCAGGCCGGTGGCCATGACGCTCAGCGCCCCCCACAGGTTGCGGATCTGCAGCAGCATCGCGGCCAGCAGCGCCAGCGTGCCCCACAGCATCGCCGTCACGTACCCGGCGGACAGGACCCAGGCGGCGCCCAGCCCGATCAGCGAGGGCGCGATATACCCGGCCGCCGCGGTCGCGATCATCCCGGGCCCGGAGGGTCTACCGGCCGAGACGGTCACTCCGGAGGTGTCGGAGTGCAGGCGGATGCCGGCCAGTCGGCGCCCGGTGGCCAGGGCCGCGACCGCGTGCCCGCCTTCGTGCGCGATGGTGACGACGCTGCGGCTCAGGCGCCACAGGGGTGGCGTCATCACTGCGGCTGCGGCCAGGAGCATCGTGGCCAGGATCAGCCACAACGGCGCGGAGGGCAGGGGAGTGCTGAGCAGGTCCCAGATGCTGTGCGCACGGTCCACCGCGTTCGTCGTGCTCGTCGTACTCGTGGTGCTTGTGCTGATCGCGCTGGTCGGGTTCATCATCACCTTGCACTCATCGGCTTGCCCACCGGGGGACACAGGGCTGCGTCCACTCTGCATCACCGGATCCTGCCGGGAAGTCCGGGGCGATCTGCCGGGCTGAGTCTCTCGGACCCGGCTGAGTGATGGCTCAGATGGCCCTGTCACAGCACTAGCACCATGCCGGCGTCGTCGGCGATGCCGGTGGTGGCGATCCGGTGGTGGGGAGGGCCGATCGACCGCTCCCCACCACCGGCGTGCGCCCGGAGTCAGCCGCGCTGCAGAGTCTGGCCGTTCTGCTGGACGAGGACGTAGCCGTTCCCGGACCGTGCCATGCCGACGGTGGGGGAGTCGGCGCCCAGGCCCACGCCGAGCCACGGGGCGTCGCCGTAGGTAAAGACGCCGCCGTCGGCGGCGACGAGCCAGTACCCGCGACCGCTGGGGGTGCGGGCCATCCCGACCACCGGCTGGTTCAGCCGGGTCCCGCCGGCCGACCCGTAGAAGGCGGCGTCGCCGAAGCTGAAGATGCCGCCATCGCGCGCGACGAGCCAGTAGCCCTTCCCGGTGGCCGTGGCCGACATCCCGACGATCGGCTGGTTGAGCCGCAGGTTGCCGGTGGAGCCGTAGAAGGCGGCGTCGCCGAAGCTGAAGATGCCGCCGTCGGCTGCTACCAGCCAGTAGCCCTTCCCGGTGGCGGTGGCCGCCATGCCGACCACGGGCTGGTTCAGTCGAAGGTTGCCGGTGGAGCCGTAGAAGGCGGCGTCGCCGAAGCTGAAGATGCCGCCGTCGGCGGCCACCAGCCAGTACCCCTTGCCGGTGGCCGTCGAGGTCATCCCAACGACGGGCTGGTTCAGGCGCAGGGCCGTTGTCCCGCCGTAGTTGGTGGCAGCACCCCACGCGGTGACCTCTCCGCGGGAGGTCACCCGCCAGCCACCGGTCGCTGAGGGCATCGAGGCACCGCCCACCGTGACGTTGGCGGTCACCGGCAGCGTGGACTCGCGGTTCACCGTCTGCTCGAACAGCAGCCGCGCAGGGCCCTCCTTGGCGTCGTAGCGGGCGGGGTGAGCCGAGACCTGCACCGCCTGCGCCAGCGCTCCCGGCGTCCCCGGGGTGCGGGCCTCCAGGGCCTTGGCTCTGTCGATGAACTTCCCGGCCGCGTAGCTGACGGTGCGGCGCTGGTCCGAGGTCCCCCACGAGGCCCGCTGCTGGAACACGCCCATCGAGTCGGCGTCGCCGTTGCGGCAGTTGTTGACGTTGCTCTCCACGATGGCGGCCTCGAACGCGGCCAGCCGGACGCGGTCGCTGGCGTCCTTGGCGGCAAGGACCTGGGCGATCTTCTGGACGGCCCGCTGGTCGTACGTGCCGGGGACGTACCCGCGGGAGCAGTCGACGTCGGGGTCGGCGGCGAAAGCTGTGGTGGCCAGGCCGACGGTGAGGGCACCGGTCAGCAGCGGGACGACGACGAGACGACGGATGCGGTGGGGGTTCACGGTGTTTCCTCCTCGATGTCCGCGGGGTGCGGTTGCCGGGAACGATCCGGCCCTGCAGCGCTGCAGGTCAGGGCAGGGCTGCCCCGGCGGGCACGCGGTTTCTCCCCTCGTTTGGCCGAACGCCTGCGGCGAGGTGGGCGGCTGGACTACTTTCTGGCCCGGCGGTCAGGAGAGGCCGGCGACGAGAGGACACCAGGTGCCATCCCCAGTGACGGAGCCCGCGGTCGGGGGCACTCCTGCCCCTGCGCGCGCCTCCGCTCCAGCGGCAGGCTGCGGTGCTGTCCGGCCGTCGACCCCTGGAGCTTCCATGCCTACCCCCGCCCTGCCGCCCTGCGCCGTCATCACCGCAGGCTCGCTGCGCCAGACCCTGGCGCCCGGTGACACGCTGACCTTCGGCCGCGGCGCCGGCCACGACCTGCGCATCGGTCACGAGCCCGAAGACCTTCGGGTCCCACGGGCGGCGGGTCGCCTGGAGTGCCGCGCCGACGGCGTCCTGGTGCACAACACCTCCGACAAGCGCAGCATCTCTGCCCGGACCTTCCCCGGCCCGGGCTTCGAGATTGCGCCCGGCGCGCTGGTCGGCACCGTCCCGTACGACATGGTCCAGCTGGTGATCCAGGGGCAGACGGGCAACCAGTACGCCATCAACATCGACACCCGAGGGCTGGTCGCCTCCATCCCCCCGCCGCAGCCCGAGCGGTCCGGTTCCGACGGGTCCCGGCCGACCGTGGGGTTCGTTCGCATCGACGGTCTGCGCCTGCGCGAGCGCCACCTGCTGCTGGCCCTGTGCCTGCCCGCCTGGTCGGGCCGGCGCGGCGCCGAGGAGGTGCCCAGCTACGCCGAGATGGAGTCGATCTTCCGCGAGCGCGGTGTCGCGGTCAGCGCCGGACGTCTGCGCAAGGACCTGGACCTGCTGCGACGCAAACTGTCCGAGGAGCACCAGGTCGAGAACGTCTACACCGCCGAGCCGGGTGGTGTCCCGGCGGGCGGCAAGCAGTCGTTCCTGCCGGGCCTGGCCCGCTGGGCGCGGACCTCGGGAAATGTGACCGAGGCGGAGCTGGAGAGGTTCGAGGACGGTGACCTTGCACCGGGGTGACGAACCGGCGACGGACGGGCTGCAGCCGTGGACCATCGACGAGTCCAGCCTCCTGGACGTCCAGTCCGTGGCGGGCACCGCCGTCCCCACGGTGGGCGTGTGGGCCGGTCCGCCGGAGGACCCGGCCCGATACGAGCTACTGGAACCGGTCGGCGGCGGCGCTGAAGGTAGGACCTTCCGTGCCCAGTACCGCCCGGCCCCCTCCGCCCAGCCCGTTCCCGTCGCGGTCAAGCAGTTCCTGCCGCCACCGGGAGCCTCGCTGACCTGGCCGCACGACGGGACGTGGCCACGACTGTCCCAGCAATTCCGCGTCCTGGCAGGAGTCCGCCAGAATCCTCACCTGGTCGATACCCGCGAAGTGTTCTTGGGCGCCATCTCCACCGCCCCCGAAGAGCTTGTGCCGTTCGTGGTCATGGAGTGGGTCGACGGGCGCTCGCCGGTCGACATGCTCGCCGACGGCGGGGTCAGCTTGCGTACCCGCCTGGCGTGGGTCGAGGACCTCGCCGCCGCGCTGCGGACCCTGCGCTCGCTGAGCACCCACCCCGGCAACGCGGTCGTTCACGGCGACGTCAAACCTGAGAACTGCCTCATCACCTCCGCCGGGGCCCTGGTGCTCATCGACCTCGGCGCGGCCACTCACGCCGAGGGTGGGGCGCGCGCCGGCCTGCACACGCCCGGTTTCGCTGCCCCCGAGGTCGTCGCCGCGCCGGGTTCATCGCGCACCTTCGCCAGCGATGCCTACTCCCTGGGTGCCACCGCATTCGCCTTCCTGACTGGTCACAGCCCGTCCGTGGCGAAGGGGGAGACGTTCGCGCAGGACGTCACCGAGGCCGTGGTGCACGCGCCCGCCTTGCGTGCGGTGGGTTCCCCCCGCCACCGCCGCCGACTGGCCGAGCACCTCCTGCTGCTGCTGGACCCGGACCCCGAGCGCCGCCAGCGTCACGACACCACCCGGTGGGCGCAGGCCCTGCGCACGCTGGGATTCGGACGTGGGCGCCGAGTGCGGCAGAGGACGCTGGCGACCGCCCTCGTCGCGGCCGCAGCGCTGGGGACGACGTACGTCCTGGATGTTCCGCCGTTCCACCGCGCGGAGACGGCCACCGGCTCCAGCGAGCAGGAGGCGCTGGTGCAGCAGGTCGCCGCTGCCTACGACGACGCGGCGCACACGATCCAATGGGACCAGCTACCCGAGGATGGGCCGTTGCTTGATCCGCGAACGCAGGCGTCGTGGACGTTCCCCGAGGACTCGGAGGCGTGGCCGACCGTGTTCGCCGGAGCCGCGGCGGTCGCCAGCGCGCAGGGGTACGACGTCCACGTGACCGATGCCTCGCTCATCACCGATATTCCGGCGCCGGTGGTGGCGACAAGCCGCGAGGTGCTGACATCGAAGGTCTCCATCGTTTCGGGCCAGGGGGCGGTGGGGTTGTTCTGCCGTGGCGGTGATCTGGACGCGGGCGAGCGCTACGCGTTCATGTTCAGCCACGCAGGCGCGGTCGGCATCTTTGAGCCTGACGATCCGGGCGGCGAGGCGGGCGCGAACAGCACCGGTTTCTGGTACCTGCACGGCATCGACCTACGTGATGGGGTTGAACTGCAGGCGAGCTGCCGGGATGAGGGTGCCAAAGTCGTCCTGCAACTGGCCGTCAATGGCAAGACAGTCCTGACCTACGAACCGACGAAGATTCTCGGTCCTTCCCGTTCCGGTGTCGAGGTCTACTCGTTTGGCGGAGTGGAATCCGGTGGGGAGGACATCACGGCGCGGGTCACCTCGTTCGCACAGTTGTCGACAGCCTGAGTTCGACATTTTGGCCCACGGTGGCGCATCGGTGGATACGCTGCGGCAGTCAGTTTCTCGCTGGCGCAACTTCCCACATGTAGATGAGGTTTCCATGCGTCGAACCATTGTCGGTGTCATGACGGCCGCGACCCTAGCCCTGGGTGGCGCTGCCATGGCGGCTCCGGCCGTCGCGGCCGGTCCGCCCTCCACCATCCCGCCCAAGGTCAAGGTGTGCGTGAAGTACGAGTACCGGTACCTGGGCAGCAGCCTGTCGCGGGTGTGCGTGAAGTACGCCTGAGTTCTCCGGGAGGGCGGGACAGACGCGCTACGCGCCTGTCCCGCCTCTCTATTTGGCGGCCTGTCCCCTGGTCAGGGGGCAGGGCTGCCCTCGTGCCGATCACCGCCCGAACGGCACCGTCTTCTCAGACGGAAACCCCGAGACGCGGGGCCACTGAGCAGAGACGGAAAACCAGCCATGAGCACGAACGCCACCTCGCGCAACCCGCTGGCCCATGACGCCCCGGCCGGCATCGACCGCCGACGACTTCTCATCGGCGGCCTGGCCACCCTGGCCACCGCCGGCGCCTTCACCGCGACCGCCGGGCTCCTCACCCCCTCCCGGGCGCAGGCCGCCAGCATCGGCAACGTCCTGCGCCCGGGACAGCAGCTCAACCGCGGACAGAGCCTGCTGTCCCCCAACGGCGTCTTCGAGTTCCGCATGCAGAACGACGACGGCAACGGCGTGCTGTACAACCTGCGCACTGGAGCGGCCCTGTGGTCAACCCGCTCCAACGGTCGCCCCGGCGCCTTCCTGGCCAACCAGGGCGACGGGAACGTCGTCTGCTACACCCCCGGGTACACCCCCGGTTACACCTTCGCCAGCGGCACCACCGGCGACTACGGCACCGGAGACCTGGTCCTGCAGGACGACGGCAACCTCGTGCGCTACGGCGGCCCCTCCGGCTGGGCCTGGGCCAGCGGCACCGACGGCGGCCGGAACAACCTTGGCAGCGCCGGCGGCACCCGGGCGCCCCTGCCCGCCTCGACCCGGGCGGCGCAGGTTGTGAACTTCGCCCGCGCCCAGATTGGCAAGCCCTACCAGTACGGCGCCGCCGGTCCCAACACCTACGACTGCTCCGGCCTGACGCTGGCTGCGTACAAGTCGATCGGCATCACCCTCGGCCGGACGACCTACGACCAGGTGAAGAACGGCTCGCCCGTGTCGCTGGCCCAGCTGCAGCCCGGCGACCTGGTCTTCCCCAACGCCGACCACGTCGCCATCTGCAGCGGCAACGGCAAGTGGATCGAAGCAGCCAAGCCTGGCACCACCGTCCGCGAGGTCGCCCGGTGGGGGAACTACTGGGCTGGTCGCCGCATCGTCTAAGACTCGGCCAGACGCGCAAACGGTCGGGCGAATCGCCGCCCGACCGGCGCCGGCCCGGCCTGCACGGGCCGGGCCGGTCGCGGACCCATCGCGTGCCTCATGCAGCGCGGGAAACGCCGGCGCGGCCGAAGACGTCGGCGACAGCGGTGACACGACAGGTGGGCGTACCCGCAGGGCGGGACAGGCGGCCTGGCCGGGGGGCCTGCGCTGGGCCATGAGTGACAAATGGCTGCGGATGCTTCACAGTGTGCCTGACTGAGAGTCACGGCGTACGTTCACGGGAGATCACATGCGTCACGGCTTCGAAGCAGGCAGTGTGGTCCTGAACAGGAGATGGCTGGGCGAGGACAACGTGGCCCCTGCCCCGCCCGTGAATGAGATCCTGCGGTAAGCGCCGCCGGGGATCTTGTTGGCGGCGCTTCAGCGCCGATCACCTGGGGCGCGTCAAGAGTCATGACTACTGCGCGACAGTGGTACGCACCAGGCGGAAGCTGCTCCGGCCCGTGATGATGTGCACCGCGTCAGCGACGGACCCGGGAGGTGACATGGCGACCGCTGCAGGTGAGCCATCGCGTGAGGCCGGAACCGAGAAGCCGAGTGACGTTCCGACGGATGCGGCCCTGGCCTTCGAGGTGCGTTACGCCGATGACGAGCCTTACCGCTTCGAGGACGGCTCCCGTCGTCGCTTCGGGCGCGAGGACCGCGACGAGGACGCCATCACCATCTGGGAGCAGATTCACGATCAGCATCTGTCGAAGGTGGCCGGTGAACTGTGGTGCGCCGACGGGCAGATGTGGGTCAGGAACCTGTCTCAGGCGCATGAGCTGGTCATCGACGGTTCCGGCTCGGCCACCTTGGTGTTGCCCTCCCGAACCCCGGACCACCCGGGATTCGCCTGCTCGATTCCGTGGCCGAAGGGAACTGTCCGTGCCCCCAGCACCGGCTCCTGGCAGCTGGACGTCACTGCGCTGCCTACGGAGGCGGCGCGCTCCCCATCGCCTGCCGAGGAGGTAGCCCAAGATGCCCTCCAAGACGTTCCCCGCCCGCTGCAGGCCGTGGCGCGTGCCCTGTGCGCACCGCTGCTGCGGGGGCAACCACGGCCGGCCACCGCACGCGAAGTCGCCACCAGCCTCGGCATCACTGAAGGCCAGGCCGCCCGGGGCATCGACTCCCTGTGCGCCCACCGGCTGGACCGCAACGGCCGCGGAACCGGTAAAGGGGGTGATGGGGACCTCGATGACCCCACCGCCCGCATCGCCCGCGTCGCCAGGGACCTCCTGACCTCCCCGTTGTTCGCCACCGTCCGCGTCGACGACGTTCCTGCTGCCCACCGTGATGTCGCCCAGGCCTGGTGCGCCCCGTTGCTGGCAGGCGGGTCCCTGCCTGCCAGTTACGCCGAGATCGCCGCCGCGCTGAACATCACAGCGCGCACCGCGCGCAGGCGTGTGGAGGAACTGACCGACCGCTACAGCGCCCAAGTGCTGGCCCTCCCCGGCGGCCTGCGCCCGGGAGAGACCCTCAGCACCGCCACCGCCCGTCTCCTGGTCCATCGGGGCAAGGTGAGGCGGGCATGAGCCAGCCACCGAGCCGACCCGCGGGCCGATCTGACCAGGACAGCGGGCCCACGGGCGCCCTGCCTGAGGGGTTTGAGCCAGTGGGTGCCCCCTTGGGAACCGGCTCGAGCGCCGTGGTCTGGCTGGCGCGGCGCGTCGTCGATGACCGCGTCTTTGCCCTGAAGGTCTGGCGGCGCCCCTTGAGCGATGACCGCGAGCGTGATCTGTTCCTGCGCGAGGTACGCCAGCAGGTGGCCCTGCAGCACGACAGCGGCCACCTGGTCACCTACGCCTGGGCCGAGGTGGATGCCCGACCACCCTGGATCGCCGTCGAACCGCACGGCATCTCACTGCAGCAGTCGCTGGCCGAGCACAGACACCCACCGCTGTCAGAAGGCATGGTGTGGGCGGTCGACCTGCTCGCTGGGCTGCAGGCCCTGCACGAGCGAAAACTGCTGCACCGCGACGTCAAACCAGCCAACGTCCTGGTGCACCAGGGCCGGGCCAAGCTGTGCGACTTCGGCCTGGTCATGGACGCCGCCGGCTTCACCCAGGACACCGCCGCCGGCACACCGCAGTACATCGCCCCCGAACTCCTGGGGTCAGCCGCAACGCCCGACTACCGCACCGACGTCTACTCCGCCGGCGCCACCATCCAGGAAGTGCTCGGCCCTGACCTGCCAGCAGGCATCAAGCAGGTGCTGACCGCCGCCACCTCTCTTCGGGCAACGGACCGACCCGAAGACGCCGGGCAGTTCGCCGACCGGCTCCGCCAGGCAGGAAGCACCGCCGGCCTGTCGCTGCCGCCGCCACTGCCCGGCACACCGACACCCGCCCCCTCGCCGGCGCCGGCGCTGGCGCCCAAGCGGCCCCGCCGCGCCCGCCGGGTGGCGCTGGCCGCGGCGGTTGCTGTGGCTGTGGGCGGTGCGGGCGCGGCCTTCGCCGCCTCCATCGGCGACGGGCGCGCGGATGACCCAGCAGTAAGGACGTCTTCCTTGGCATCCACCTCCTCGAGCCCTCCGCCGAGCCCGCAGACCGCCGATGCCTCGCTGGCGCCGCCGGACATCGACGAGCAGGGACGGCCGGTCGTCCTGCCGGCGGCGACGGCCGGGCGTTGTGCGCAGGCTTCGGTCGGCGCTGAGCCGGTCGATTCGCAGTCTTTCAGCGTCGACGGCACCGTCGTGGCGGTCCTGCGTGCCACCTACAGCGCGGACCGTCACGAAGCGTGCGCGAAGTTGATCAAGCCTGAGGAGTCGCCGCTGAGTGGTCAGCGCACACATCTGGCGTTGACCTTGTGCGGCGATGCCAACAGCTGCGATCACGACTGGAACGCCTACTCGACCGATGCCGGCCCCACAGTGGTCCCCTCGGCGCGAGGGTGCATGAGCTGGCGGGTGTCGGTGCTGGCTGCCGACGGCACCACCTGGCTCGTGCGCGATGAGGTCGGTAGCACGGGGTGCTGACGGTTCACCATCAAGGACCGGCTCACGCGCCAGGGCAGGGGCTGCCCTGCCGCACGAAGGGCTGAGCGCAGCAGGCTGCTTTCACCGCGGCAAGCGGTCACCGGCTCGGGATGCTGAGGTTGTCGGCCTCCTGGAGTGGGTGATCCGCGCATCTCGATTGAAGCCGCCTGGAGATGCCTGGAGGTACTCATGCGCACGACCGGTCACAACCCGGCAGACAGCCACGCGGCGAGCATGCCCGGTCCCCGGGCACCTCACCGGGCTCGACGGTCGCCCGCGAGGCGGCTGTCGGGCCGTCGCGCCGCCGTGCACCTCCTGGTGGCCGCAGCTGTCGGGGGAGGCGTGGTCGCGCCGCTTGCTCCCGCTCAGGCCGCCGCCGGGCATCCGGGCACCGTCGTCACCAACGGCACAGCACTGCGCGCGCACAGCGGCCCTGCCACCTCCTCCGGTGTGACCGCGACGCTGAGCAACGGCACCCGCATCCTGATCAGCTGCCAGACCGATGGCACCCGGGTGAGCGGAACCTTCGGCACCAGCACACTGTGGGACCGCGCCACCGCCACCGACGGACGCGCCCTGGGCTACGTGTCCGACGCCTACGTACGCACCGGCTCCGATGGCCGCATCGCTCCCGACTGCACCAAGGCCGAACCTGCGTCGCGCAAGCCCCCTAAACAGCTTTCGGTCTCGGGACGGGGACTCACCTTCATCGAGCAGCGCGAGGGTTTCAGAGGTCATCCGTACAACGATGCCACCGACAACTGCACCATCGGCTTCGGCCACCTCCTGCACAAGGGCGTCTGCACCAGCGCAGACTTCAAACGCTGGGGAACCATCACCGTCGCCCGCGGCCGGGAACTGATGCGACCGGACATCGAAGCGGTCACGTCGGCCCTACGACGCGAGCTGGCCTCCACACCGCTGCACCAGCACGAGTTCGACGCTCTGGCCAGCTTCGTCTACAACATCGGCGTGGGACGCCACGCCTGGGGCGAAGGCTTCCTGGGCAGCGCCGTCTACGACGACCTCATCGCTTCGCCACCGCGCTACTCCGCGGTTCCTGAGCACTTCCTCACCTGGACCAACGGTGGGCTCCTACGAAACCGGCGGATCCTGGAAGGCAACCTGTTCCGCTCGGGTACCTACTCCTGAACAACTGGCCGCACGCGAAGGCCTAGTCCGCTGCCGCGAGCCCACCCCCCTACGCCACCGAACCGCTCACTCTAAGGACTCTTGCCATGCACACTCGTCAGCGCTTTGCAGGTGCAATTGCCGTCGCGGCTGCGACTCTCACTCTAGGAGCTGCGGCGCCCGCGTCCGCAGCCCCACCGACCTTTCTGGCGCCGTTCGCTTGCGGCCAGACGTGGACAGCGGGGACGTTCAGCGGTCACAACCCGGCGAACTCAGTAGACTGGAACTTCTACCCGGCTAGCCAGGAAGAGGGCAAAAGTATCCTGGCCAGCCGCGGGGGGACCGTCGTCGGCTCCGGCTACGCCACCAACACGGGCTACGGAAACTTTATCGAGATCGACCACGGTGGTGGCTGGCACACGTTCTACGCTCACCTTGCCTCCCGCTCTGTCCGCGTCGGAGACCGCGTCACCACCGGCCAGAAAATCGGGGTGGTAGGGCACACCTCAGCCAAGGCGAACCTCCAGACTCACCTACACTACGAGCAGCGCCTGAACGGCCACGTCGAGAAGGCGATCATCGCAGGCGACCGCGTCCCCTACTTCGACCACACGCCGTACACCAGCACCAACGCATGCCAGAGCTCGCGGGCCACCGGGGTAGTGGACACCGACAATGTTGCCTTGACCGTCCGACAAGGCCCCGGCCAGAACTACCCAGCCGTTGGATCACGCCGCGATGGCGCCAAGGTCACCATCTACTGCCAAACGAACGGTGCAGAGAACATCACTGGCACCAGGGGGACCAGTCGGCTGTGGGACCGCATCGGCGATGGGCAGTACATCAGCGACGCCTACGTCAACACGGGAAGCATGGGGAGAGTTGCCCCGGCATGCTGAAGCCATCACGGGGCCGGCGCCACCAGCTTGCGGTCCCCGCACTCCCCAATCAGCAATCATCCGGATGGCCTGGCCCAACAGCGGGTCGACGCGGTCGCGATCCCCGGTCACCGGGTGAACCGGGAGATCGGTGCCAGTCGCGAGTGCTCACCGCGAAGCTGGGCGCCGATAGTTCGCCAGGAAGAACCAGGGACCGGTACTGCGACAGCAACTGCTCGGTGCCGGTGACCTCCAGACTCAGTCCCCACGAGAGCGATAGGCGTTCGACGTACCCGGCATCCTCAATCCTCACCTTGCCCGAAGGAGAATCATGAAGCGTCACCTGTTTCAAGGCTTTACCGTCCTGAGTCGCGCCGCGTTCGTCGCGGCATCGCCACTCATCCCCGGCGGCAACGTACAGGCCGCTAGCGCCACTCTCTTTGGTGACACTTCAGCTCACAGCGTTGGCGGCTCCGCTGAGGGGGACAAGATGCGTCACATGATCCGCAAGGCGCTGGTCACGGCAGCGGCGACGGTGGCAGTGGGTGGGCTGATGGCTGCGCCAGCACAAGCGGAGCTTGACCCGCTTCTCCGGACACCATGATCCTGACTGATCCACCGGATCGCCCTGCGCACTGTCAAAGGTCGGGCAACACGCGTCGCCGAGGACTGGTCCGGACGACAAGTTCTTTTCGCCTCTCCCTGCGCTGCTAGCCTTGCGACCTTCGTCACCCCGGCCATCGCCAAGCCTTGCTGCATGTCCGCGGACAGCAGGTCGTCTTCGCTCAGCCGTAGCGCGCGGTTGCGGGTGGTCTGATCCGCCTCGGCCCACCAGGAGCGTGCCGCCGCGGCCTGCGTCATGCCGCCAGTTTCCCCGGCCAGTAGCTGGACGCTCAACTCCCCCCTTCGTGGCCGCGGACCAAGTCAAGGGTGCAAGGTCGACGGCGCTGGGTGGGGTTCACTCGCAGACCCGGCCGTCGGAGTCGGCGTCGCGGTAGAAGGCGTACTCGGGGTCCTGGCCTTGGAGGTAGGGGCCGTAGCCGGCGGCCTTGGCCGCCCCTCAGGTGCCCATGTCGGGGTCGGTGCCGCCAGCGCCCGCCGCATTGCCTGCAGCATCGCCGCCCGCCGCAGGTGTCGGCGCGGGGGCGGCGCTCGCGGCCGGCGGGGCAGGAGCGGAAGCCGGCGGAGAAGCAGGCGCCATGGACTGGGTCGAAACTCCGCCAGCACCGACCCCAGCAGCGCTGCCGGCGCTCGCGGCCGACCCGGTGGGCACCAGCTCACCGGGGCAGGAGGCCAGCACCCCGGCGATGGCGTCACGTTCGGCGGGGGTGACCCACAGACCCCAGGTCGCCTTCAGCCCGACCTGGCGGGCGACGTAGGCGCAGCGGTAGGACCGGTTCGGCGGCAGCCAGGTGGCGGCGTCCCCGTCGCTCTTCTGCCCGTTCAAGGGACCGTCGACGGCCAGCAGTTCCAGGCCGTCGTTGGCGAAGGCGACCCGCTTGGCGCTGTCCCACTGCTGGGCGCCCTTTTGCCAGGCGTCGGAGAGGGCCACGACGTGGTCGATCTGCACCGCGCTGGAGGTGTCCTGCCCGCGGATGAAGGCGATGGTTTTGCCGCTGTAGGGGTCGGCCAGGGCGCCCGAAGCGACGACGCAGTCGCGGGTGCCGGCCTTGAACGTCTCGCCGGTCAGGTCGCGGGCCAGGACGTCGTTGCGGCTGTCGCAGCCGTTGCGGTCGGTATCGACCCATCCCTCGCCGAACTGCTCACGGCTGTACCCGGTCTTCGGCGCCCGGCCCTTCACCTTTAGCCTCGCCAGCACCGCCACGGCGGTCTGCCCATGCTCGCCATCGGCCGGGCTTCCCGCGGCGCTCGCGGGCGGTGCAACGGTGGTGGAGGCGGGAGAGTCGGAGGCTGGCGTGCTGAAACTCGTCGTGGCCGGCGTGCTCGCGCTGACGGTCGCAGAAGCAAGCTCGGCGGCCGGTGAGGTGTTCGGGGTGCACCCGGCGAGTCCGAGCGCCGCCACCGCGCTGACAGCAGTCACGGCACCCCAGTGGAGCCTCCTTGGCCACGTCGTCACTGATCCACTGTTGCAGCTGACACGACACCCGGTTGGGTTGCGGTGATCAGCGTGTCCGTTATGGGTGGCGCGGTCAGTAAGTCGTACTGGCTGGAGTCGGTGCTTATTGCCCAGCTTCCTCCCATGGTGTCGGCCTTTGGATGTGGTCGGGTCAGTGACCCCGGCGAGCTCGTGGCGCTCCGGGCCGCGCTTTCACGCACATCGCGGGATGACCGCGTGGTCTTCGAATGCCGCTGCCGGTTCGCGGGTGAGGTGAAGCCGTCCCGCGGCGGCCGTCGTTGCGGCACGGTGGGCGGATGACGCAACCGCTCCAGGACGTCCGGCCGGCCCGCTCGCTGACAACGCTCGTCGTGGCCGGCGTGCTGGTGGCGCTGATCGTGGTGAGCGCGTTGGTCTTCTGGCGCCTCACCCGTCCTTGCGGGGCCGGGGCAGGTGATCCCCAGAAGGCGGTGACCGGTGTGCTGGCCGCGCTGCAGGACAACGACGAGCGGGGGCTGTGCCAGCGGGTCAGCTTGGACTACCGCATCCCTGAGGACCAGGCGGTGGTACTGCGGGAGCGGGTGGGCGCTGCGGGCGGGGTGGCTGAGGTGAGGGTCGCCGAGGTCGAGGAGCAGCAGATGGGCAGCCTGCACGTCGTGGTGGCGACGGCACCCGACGGGGGGCTTGTCGGGCGGTTCCAGACGATCCCTGGTCAGCGCGGGGCGATGGTCGTGCGGGCCACCACCTCGGCTGTGACCTGGTGATCGTCGGAGGAGGGGCGAGGCTTTCCTGTTCGTGATCGCACACCGAATGCGGGATGACCGCGTGTTCTGAGCTGCGGCGCAGGAAAGATGCGCCACTAGGCTGAGGGCATGGACGGGGTCGCTAGTCGATGCGCGTCGTCGATGAGGATCATGAGCTGCCGTACTGCGAGCTGCGCCGGTGAGCGCGCTCGATGATCCGTGTTGTACTGCGGCGGATCGACGTGCCGGTGCCGTTCGATCCAGGCGACGTGTACGAGCTGCCTGCAGTGCCGCGCACAGGCGAGTTCATCTACATGGGCGACGAGATGTTGATAGTGCGGCACGTCGGCTGGCGCGTTCCTCCGCACACTACGGTCGAGGTGATCCTGCTGGTCGAGCGGGCGCCCGACGATGCGCAATCAGCATTTTGGTCACTGAACTAAGGCAGAGCCTGTCGGTGATGGTGGGGAGTGCACACGGAGTGCGGGATGAGCGTCAGGTGGTGCCTGCCTTCCGCAGCCACCTGAGATCACGAGGACATCTCTTCGTGATCTCAGGTGGCTGACGGGCTCACATCCGCCTGCGGCCGTGCACCGCCGCTGGCTACGGTCAGGTGGTGACGACCAAGGCGCCGGCAGTGGGCATGGGGTTGATCCTCCTGGCCCTGCTGGTGGTCATCGGGTGGTCGGTGTGGACCCCGCCCCCGTTGCGCTTCCTCACCCGCGCTGACTTGCCCACGTGCCCACCGGTGAGTGCTGACCAGCTCGCCGCGGCGCCGCAGATGGTGGGGGGTTGCCTCTTCGATCAGCGGGCCCGGCGCGAGGGCGCGGAGCTGGTGGTGACGTCGATGACCGACGAGGGCGACAAGGTGCGTACCTACTACCGGGTTGTGCCGCAGACTGCGGGGCTTGAGGTGTGGAGCGACATGAGCGGTGATCGCTACGGCGGTGGGTGGGAGCACCAGGTGTGCCCTGAGGCTGTGTCGCTGGCTGCTCTGGGTACCTGTCAGACGGCGTGAGGGTAGGACCGCGCTATGGCGGTGGGTAGGTGGGCAGCGGTGTCGTCACATCGGCCGGATGGCGGGATGACCGGAAGGTCGCTGGGGTTGGGGTGTCGCGAGCACCGGTCGAGCAGATGCGGGAAGTGGCCCTGTTCCTGGAGGCGGTCAGGGATGATGTAGCGCCGGGTTGCGCCAGTGCGGTGCTGATGACTGTCCCGAGCATGACCCGGTGAAAGGGCGGTATGAGGGTGGGCCCGGAGGTACGTGTGGTGAGCGGCGAGGTTGGGCAGCGTCGGCACCGCAGCACAGGTGGTGTGCACGCAGCCCAGCGGTTGCTGCCGGCTGCGGCTGATCCGGGTCTGCAGGCTTTGGCTTCGCTGGCGGCGCGGCTGCTGCACGCGGAGTCGGCGGAGGTGTCGCTGGTCACCGAGGTTCGCACCATCGCCGCCGGTGGTGGTGCTGCGGTCGGGCGCAGCGGGGAACGCACCGCGCTGAGTGAGGCCTTGTGCCCGCTGGCGGTACTGGCGCAGGCCCCGTTCGTCGTGGCCGATGCCGCTGGTGATGAGCGGGTGGCGCACTTGGGCCCGGTGCGGCGTGGGGAGGTCGGCGCCTATCTCGCCGCCCCGCTGGTCGCCGACTCCGGGGAGGCGGTGGGGGCGTTGTGCGTCTACCAGCCCACCCCGCGGGCCTGGACGCCGGGGGAGGTGCAGTTGTTGCAGGAGCTGGGCGACGCGGCCGCCGCGCAGCTGGAGACCGCCGCTCTCGTCCACGACTTCGCCACCTCGACCAGCAGCCCGGACACCGCCAGCGGCCTCGATGGCCGCGACGGCGCCAGCAGTGCAGGGCGGTTGAGCATCCAGCTGGGGCAGGTGGGCCGTTTCGCGCTGTCCCTGGCTGATGTCGCCGACCTGGAGGAGCTGGTCGCCGCCGTCGCCGAGGAGGGTCTGCCGCTGCTGGGCTGCAACGGCGGGTCGGTGGCCATGCCCGACCCCGACGATCCCCGCAGCAGCGACCCTACGGCTGACCCGGATGAGCGGTTCGTCATCGCCCGCCTCACCTCCAGCTACGGCTTCAGCGCGCAGGGCAGCTACGGGCGGTTGCCGCTGTCTACCCCGCTGCCGCTGTACGAAGCCGCCCGCACCGGGCGCACCGTGCTGGTAGGCAACGAAGCTGAGTGCCGGGCCTACTCGCCGGAGATGGCCGATGTGCTGGAGGCGACCGGCTCGATCGCCTTCGCCGCGGTGCCGCTGCGGGTGGGCGGTGAGGTGCGCGGGGTGGTGACCTGCGGTTGGGACCACCCCCAGCCCTTCGACGCCGCGCAACTGGCGTTGCTGGAGACCTTCGCCGCCCAGTGCGCCCAGGCCCTGGGACGGGTGCAGGCCCTGGCCGCTGAACGGGCCGCCGCGGCGGTGGCGGCGGGGATGTCGGAGGCGCTGCAGCGGTCCCTGCTGACCGCGTTGCCTGAACCGGACCATCTGCATCTGCTGGCCCGGTACGTCCCGGCGGCCGATCAGGCGCAGGTGGGTGGGGACTGGTACGACGCGTTCATGGTGCGTGACGGTTCTACCTGCCTGGTCGTGGGTGATGTCACCGGTCACGACCGGGAGGCGGCGGTGGCGATGGCGCAGGTCCGCAACGTGCTGCGCGGGGTCGCCCACGCTGTGACCCAGCCACCGGCGGCCATCTTGCGCTCCTTGGATTGGGCGCTGCGGGATCTGGCCGTGGGGGCGCTGTCGACTGCGGTGGTGGCCAAGATCGAGCAGGACGAGCAGGCCGCCGCCCGGGGGTTGCGCACACTGCGCTGGTCCAGCGCCGGTCACCCCCCGCCGCTGCTGGTCCATCCCGAGGGGCGGGTGGAGCTGCTGGAGCGGGCCCCCGACCTGCTGCTGGGGTTGGTGGTGGACACCGACCGGCACGACCACACCGTGATCCTGCCGCCAGAGTGCACGGTCCTGCTGTACACCGACGGGCTGATCGAACGTCGCGGACAGGACTTGCAGACCGGTTTGGCCCGGCTGCGCCAGACCGCGCAGGAGCTGGCTCACCTGCCGCTGCCGGAGTTTTGCGACGGGATCGTTGCGCGCCTGGCCGCCGGCAGTGAGGACGACGTGGCGCTGCTGGCGGTGCGCCTGCACCCCGAGGACCGCCCCCGCCCCGCCGAGGCCGGCCCGCAACGGCTCCCGGTGGACTTGACCCAGGAGACCCCGACCACTCTTTGACAGCGGCGAGTTTATGAGAGTGGCGAGGGGCATCACCGTGAGGCGCGCCTCGCGCGATGACCACATGTGCCGTGTCACGACATGACACGACTCGGCGGGATCACGCTGAGGGGTCAGGTTCAGGCGGCGAGTGGCGGACTTTGCTGACGGTGGCGGTACATCGCGGCGGCCTCGCGGAAGGCGGCCAGTGCGTAGCCGGGCACCTGCAGGCCCTTCTCGTGCGCCCACAGCAGCTGGGTCTCCAGCCGGGAGATGTCGCGCACGTTGCGTTCCAGCTGCTCGTCCAGGCCCAGCTCGACGATGACCCCGCCGAAATCGGTGCGCTGTTCGCGCGAGACCGCACCGACCAGGCCGTAGCTGCGCGAGCGCAGCAGCCGGGCCAGGTGCAGTTGCCAGCCGGCGATGGCGCCGGACTGGACCATCTCCTGGGCGCTGAGGCGGTAGAAGGCGAAGTGCCCGGGCTCCTGCACCTTGATGGCGTCCACCACGGTGCGCTTGACCGCGCCCTCGCCCATCTCGCCCAGACCCTCGCTCATGGCCTGGTAGGCCAGCATCGCCGACTTCTCCGTCGCCGCGCCGGTCAGGTAGTACAGCAACCGGATGACCTCGTGCACGACCGGCAGGTGCGCCAGCGCGCCCAGGACCCGCACCCGGGCGGGGACGTCGTCGGTGTTGGCGACCACCGGGGGCAGGCCCAGGTGCTGACCCAGGGTGTCCAGCAGGATGCCGTGGTGCTCCTCCTGCGGGCCCCAGACGTCGGCGTAGAAGGCGCGGTCGGTCTCGCTGACGCCCGGCAGCAGCACGGCCAGCTCCAGGACGTTGCGCTCGACCTCCATCTCCACGCGGGCCATGTAGTCCAGCACGTGCCCGAAGCGCTGCCGCACGGCGGTGGGGTCGGTGACGGTGTAGTCGGCCGAGGCCAGGTCGACCGGGGGGTGGCGTTCACCGAGGTGCTGGACGTGGTCGCGGATCCTGGTGGCGTCCACGCGGGGCTCGGACACGGGGGTGACTCCTTCGTGCGACGTGCTGGTGCTGGCGTTGCGGCAGTCGCGGGGTTGGTGCCGCATCTGTCCTTCGGCGCCGAAGGAGGGAAGGTTCGGTGTCCCTGTGGGGGAAATCGGTCTGGCGTGCGGCACGCTGGCAGGCCACGAGGGACGGAGCATCACCCGGGCCTGGTCTGGCCGGGGTGATGACCCGTCGCGGTGGGGTGAAGGGCTGTTGTGAAGGGCTGCGCTGTCGCACCCGCACAGCGACGGCGATGAGCAGATGAAACAGGGCCGATCAGGAGGCCAGGAACTCCAGCAGCACCCGGTTGAACTCCTGCGCGTGGCTGACGTTGATGCCGTGCGGGCCGCCGGCGATGACGTGCAGCCGGCTGCCCGGGATCGCGGTGTGGGTGCGGGCCCCGGACCCGGCGAAGGGCACCGTGCCGTCGCCGTCGCCGTGGATGACCAGGGTCGGGACGTCGACCCGCGGGAGGTCCTCGCGGAAGTCGGTGGTCCCGAAGGACTCCATGGCCTTCAGCGCGGCCTTGTGGTCGGCCTGCTTCGTCAGGGCGAGTGCGTCCTGGCGCTGGGCCTCGGTGACCTTCAGCACGCCGTCGACGGAGAAGAAATCGGTGACGAACCCGTCGTAGAAGGCGTCCTCGTCGGCCTTCAGGGCCGCCTCCATCTGCGCGGCCTGCTCCTTGGTCAGGGGCCCTTCGGGGTTGTCCTCACCCTGGGCCATGTACGGGGGCACGGCGGCGGCGAAGACGACGCTGCGCAGGCGCTCGTGGCCGTACCGGGTGAAGTAGCGCGCGACCTCACCGCCACCCATGGAGAACCCGACGAGCGTGACGTCGGTGAGGTTGAGGGCTTCGAGCAGGGTGTGCAGGTCCTCGGTGAGGGTGTCGTAGTCGTAGCCGGTGCGGGTCTTGTCGCTGCGCCCGAAGCCCCGGCGGTCGTAGGTGATGACCCGGTAGCCGGCGGCGGCCAGGGCCGGGACCTGCTCGGACCAGGACTCACCGGACAGCGGCCAGCCGTGGATGAGCACGACGGGGCGGCCGGGGCCGCCGGTGTCGTCGACGTGCAGGTCGGTGTCCTTGAACAGTCCGTGGTGGGCGGTGATCTCGGTCATGACTCCCCTTCGGAGCGGGCGCGGCGGTGGTCTGGTCCGGATCGATCGTTGGTTGGACGCTCAACCACTTCGCTGATCCTGAGGGAATCAGTCACGGACCGCCTGTCCAAACGGTTCAGTTTGCTCACAGGGCGCCATTCGGGCGATGCCCAGACCCCTCAGTCAGGCCTTCGCTACTCGCGGTCGCTTTAGCTGGTGTTGCACGGGTGATAACCGCGAGCAGCGATGGAAATCGGTACCGGACCCGTTCGCGTGCAGGGCGGTGCAGGAATCCTCGATCCCGCACCGCCCTACCAGGACATCAGTGCGTGCTGCGTCTGGCGTTCCTCGATGTGGTCTCCTGCTCAGGCAGGGTTATTGGACAGAACTACTGGACGGTGGCGGTGGCCGCGTCGGCCGCGGCCTGCGGCACGGCGGAGGTTCCGCCGAAGATCCATCCGGTGCCGCGGCCGGTGTAGTTGGCCTTGTGCTCGCTGAGGTAGGCGGTGGTGGTGGCGCCCGGGGTGCCGTCGAAGTCGAGGAAGAGCAGCGGCACTCCTTGCGAGCCGGCCACCGGCGCCGCGGCCAAGGCGTCGGCGGCGGTGGCGTCGGTCCCGCCGACCAGGGCCACGGACTGGGTGTCGAAGTTCTGGCTGCTGGTGGCGTAGTCGGCGATCTGGGTGGCGGTGTCCTGGCGGCTGGTTCCGCCCAGGCGCTGAGTGGCGTCGGCCTGGGTGTACACCGCCTCCGAGATCGAGCCGGTGCTGCCCAGCACCACCCGCTCGTCGGTGCCCAACTCCTCCAGGGCCGTCTGGGTGACTTCGGGCAAGGTCCCGGCTTCGGTGAGCAGGATCGGGTAGTTGCGGGCCCAGGCGATGGGTCCGGCGGCCAGGGCGTCGGCGGTGGCGGTGCCGGAGGCGATGAAGACCTGCTCGGGGGCGTTGCCGTTGGGGTTGTCCCCCTCTTCGGCGGTGCCGCCGGCTTCGGCGACCAGGGCCGCGGTCTGGTACCGGTCGGCGCCGGCGATGCGGGTGACGGTCTTGCCGGCCGCCTTCCAGGCGTCTTCCTGAGCGGTCGGGATGCGGTTGGTGCCGCCGATGATCCACACGTTGGCCGCGCCCAGCCGGTCGATCTCGGCGGTGGTGACCGCCGGGACCGCCGCGGTGTCGGTGTACAGGATCGGCGCGCTCTTCAACCCGGCCAGGTAGGAGGCGGTCAGCCCGTCGATGGTGGCGTAGCCGTTGACGATGACCACGTCGGTGGCCGCCCCGTCGGTGGGCTCGAGCAGCTGGGAGGCGGCCACGGCGGTGGCGAACCGGTCGGGCCCGGCGATGCGGTCATCGAAGGCGAACCCGGCCGCGGCCTGGGCCGGGACAGCGCCGGCGAGGGTGGCGCCCAGGCCGACGAGCACGGCCAGGCTGGCGGTGGTGAAGGACTTGTTCATGGGTGTTTTCCTGACGTATCGGGGGCGGGGGCTCAGCTGGTGGCGATCTCGCCGTTGAGGCCGGCGGGGTAGAACCCGCCCTGGCTGACGCCGGCGCCGGGGGTCAGGTACACGATGTTGAGGACTTCCTGCGGGGTGCGGCTGAAGGCGATCGCGTTCTCGTCGGCGGCGACGAGGTTGGCCCGGCCTCCCGACCCGACGGTGATGCCCTGGTCCTTGTCCGCGCCGGAGCCGTCCAGGGCGTCACGCGCATCGGAGATGAGGTTCGTGGGTGCGCTCAGGCCGTTCTCGTACAGCAGGGTGCGCACGATGCCGGAGTGGTAGGCCTCCACCGCCAGGATGCCGGCGGCGGCTTCGAGGTAGGCGGGGGTGGAGATCAGCGGCGCGGCGCCCTTGTAGGCGGTGACGCCGACGTCTTCGAACAGGAAGGCGCCGAGCAGGAAGAACGCCTCGGAGGAGAAGGGGTCGAACGTCTGGCCTTGCTCGATGACTCCGGCGGCCACGGCGGCGGCGGTGAAGGAGTCCTGCAGGTTGATCGCCGGGCGGGAGACCGCCGCGTTCCCAAGGGCCTGACGCAGGAACTTCACGTGGGCGATCTCGTCGTTGGCGATCTCCTCGGCGTAGTAGCGCATCGCCTTGGACTTGAATGGCACGCGGTGCCCGCCGGTGACCCCGCCCTGGGTGCCGGTGCCGGTGGCCAGGGCGTCGGCCAGGCCGTGGCCGTAGGCGGCGTAGCAGTAGAACTCCGCTTCCAGGTACTCCAGGTTCAGCGCGAAGTTCAGCACGCTGCCTTCGCTGGGCGCCTCGGCGGTCTCGGCGGCGCCGGCCGAACCGGCCGTGGCGGTACCGACGAGTCCGGCGCCGACGGCGCCGGCCGAGATCAGGCCCATACCGCGCAGGAAGTTGCGGCGGTCCGCGGGGGTCTCGGAGCTGCGGTTGATCATGTCGACGAGAAGGGTCTTCTTGAACATGGCCATCTTCCTGTCCGGGCACCGCCATCGGCGCCATCGCTGCACCACTGATCGGACTCAGCGGCCTATCGGCCACCGGAGCGCCTGCGTGGGCGCACCAGGTGACAGTGATCATTCGGATCAGGCGCGGTCAGGGATGGGTGCCGTGATCGATCCGAGGATGACTCTGCCCCATCCGAGACCCCGTCGCCACTCATAGTTATGAAGTGACTACCTAAAGTGGTCATAGTGCGGTCGCAGTGTCCGGTGATCGATGGACGGCTCATCCAGGGCGGTTCCGGCTCCGAAGAAGAGGAACGAGGTCGACGGCGCGGCGCGGTCGATCAGTGAGCCGAGGGGGTTGACGTGCATCGTCGAGCCGAGCAGGACGCCGGGGCGCCCGGCCCGGGGGGTCAGCGCCCGCACCGACGCCGGCAGGTAGGGGCGTCAGTGGTCGCGCGGGTGATGGCGGTGGTGGCGGGCCTGCTGGCCGGTGGCCTGACGTTGGGGGTGGGCACGGTGCTGGCATCGTTCCTCGCCCGCTCGGCCGATCCGGTGCTGGCCGTGGGGCAGGAGTTCATCGCCCGGACCCCGGAGTGGCTGAAGGAGTGGGCGATCGCCCAGTTCGGGCAGGCCGACAAGGCGGTCCTGCTGGGCAGCCTGTACGCGACCCTGGTCGTGCTGTTCGCCGGAATCGGCCTGGTCGCCCTGCGCCGGATGGGCGTAGGACTGGTGCTGGTCGCGGTGCTGGGTGCAGCGGCGGTCGGGGCCGCCGTGCACCGCCCGGACGCCACGGCGCTGAGCTGGCTGCCCACTACCGTGGGCACCCTGGCCGGCGCCGCGGCCCTGATCCTGCTCGTGCGCGCCGTGCGGGGAGTCACCCCGCGGCAGCAGGGGGCGCTGTCACGGCGGTCGGTGCTGTTCGGGGCTGTCGCTGGGGCAGCGGTGGTCACGGCCGGCGGCGGGGTCGGCCTCAACCGGTCCAACTCGGTGGCGGCCTCCCGCGCTGACATTCGCCTGCCCGCGCCGGCCTCGCCGGCGCTGGCGCTGCCGCCGGGGGTGGACTCGGCGCAGGGCATCACCCCGTACGTGACCAGCGCCAAAGACTTCTACCGGGTCGACACCGCCTTGTCGGTCCCGCAGGTCGACGTGGCGTCCTGGTCGCTGCGCATCCACGGGATGGTCCAGCGAGAGGTCACCGTGAGCTTTGCGGACCTGCTGGGCGAGGACCTGCACGAGCGGTGGATGACGATGACCTGCGTGTCCAACGAGGTCGGCGGCAACCTCGTGGGCAACGCCCGCTGGCTGGGAGTGCCGCTGACCACCCTGCTGGACCGGGCGGGCCTCGACCCGGCGGCCGACATGCTGCTGTCCACCTCCGTCGACGGGTTCACGATCTCCACCCCCGTCGCCGAGGCCACCGACGGACGCGATGCGATGATCGCGATCGGGATGAACGGTGAACCCCTCACCGACGTGCACGGCTTTCCCGCCCGGATGATCGTGCCCGGTCTGTACGGCTTCGTCTCGGCCTGCAAGTGGATCACCGACATCGAGGTGACCCGTTTCGAGGCCAAGACGGCGTACTGGACCGACCGCGGCTGGGCGCAGCAGGCGCCGATCAAGACCGCGACCCGCATCGACGTCCCGGCCTCCTTCGCCAAGGTCGCCTCCGGGCAGACCGTCCCGATCGCGGGCGTGGCCTGGGCCCAGACCCGCGGCATCAGCAAGATCGAGATCTGCATCGATGACGGGGACTGGATCGAAGCCACCCTGGTGCCCACCGTCAACGACACCACGTGGGTGCAGTGGACCTACGCCTGGGACGGCGCCGATCCGGGCAACCACACCGTCCGTGCCCGCGCCACCGACGGCACCGGTCAGGTGCAGACCCAGAACGTGGTCAAGCCCATCCCCGACGGGTCCTCGGGCTGGCCCAGCAAGTTCTTCACCGTCACCTGACGCACCCCGCAAAGTATTCCCAGAGTAACGGGCCAATCACTCCAAGTTACGATTAGGCAACGTTCCTCGTTGCTCGCACGGTCCGGCAGGCGCAGGCGGCTGGGGTGACGAACTCTCGAGGGACCAAACCTCTGACCGGCCAGCACCGAACACGAGGTGATGACGGCGTACCTGGCCGCGTTGGGCAGCTGCTCGAGCAAGTGCATGCGGCTGTCCATGGACGGGGTGAGGGCGCCACGCCCCGGCGAAGGTCGCCGGGGCCTGCACCACCAGCACTGAGGAGTGAGCACCAGATGATGACCTTGACGCGCAAGCGCACGTTCTCCGCCATGGCTCTGGCCGGCGCGCTCAGCCTGGGGGTCTCGGCCTGCGGTGGCTCGGACGACACCGCCGGCGAGGCGCCCGCCGACACCACGACCAGCTCCTCGAGCTCGTCGATGGCGCCCAGCCCGAGCGAGTCGATGACGTCGGACTCGATGATGGGTGAGGCCACCCCGGTGGGTCCGGGCTGCGCTGACTACGCCAGCCAGGTGCCCACCGGCGCCGGCTCGGTGCAGGGCATGGCCCAGGACAACGTCACCACCGCCGCCTCCAACAACCCGCTGCTGACCCAGCTGACCGCGGCCGTCTCGGGGCAGCTGAACCCTGAAGTGAACCTCGTCGACACCCTCAACGGCGGCGAATTCACCGTCTTCGCCCCCGTCGACACCGCCTTCCAGGCGCTGCCGGCGGACACGGTGGAAACACTCAAGACCCCCGAGGGGGCTCAGACGCTGACCACCGTGCTCACGTACCACGTCGTGCAGGGCAAGATGAGCCCGCAGCAGCTCATCGACGCCGGCGCCGTCCCCACCGTTCAGGGCGCCTCGGTCCAAGTCGCCGGCACCCCGGAGGCCATGACGGTCAACGGGTCCACCAACGTGATCTGCGGCAACGTGCAGACCGCCAACGCGACCGTGTACCTCCTCGACTCGGTGCTCATGCCCCCGATGTGAGCCCCCGGCGGATGCAGGACTGCGCCGGCGCCGAGTCGGCGCCGGCGCGGGTCTGCCTAGCGCTGGTTCCTTGCCAGCCGATGGGCAGATCCGGCGATCGAGGACCTGCTGGCCAGCGGGATGACCGTGACGTTGTGGTGCTACCAGGTTGACGTCACTGCTAGGCCCAAAGCGGCCGCGAGGGCGGTGCCGACGAGGGTGAGCAGACCGTGGCCGACAGCAGCGGCCCAACGACGCTCGCGCAGCAGACCGAGCGTCTCCCAGACGGCGGTGCTGAAGGTGGTGTAGCTGGCGCAGAAGCCCGTACCGGCCACTGTCCGCACTGCGCTGGGAACGCCGTGAGTGGTGACCAACCCGACGATGAGACCGAGCAGGAGACTGCCGGTCACGTTGACCAGGAGGATCGGCAGCCGGGGCCGGTCCGGCCACCGGCGTCGTAGGGCGGTATCGAGGCCGAAACGAGTCAACGTTCCCGCCGCACCGGCGGCCGCCAGAGCGACGAAGATCACGACCGTCCCTGCCCTGGCGTAGCACAGGGCGGTGTTCGCCGCCGGCTCCTGCGGTCCAAGCCGGCGGCCAACCCGGCGCCGACCCCCGCCAGCGTCAGCCCGGCCAGCAGGCTCGCGGCGGCGTACCCGACGGCCAGCAGGACGTCACCGCCACCGGTGAGCAGGTCGATCTCGACCGCCAGCGTGCTGTAGGTGGTGTAGGTCCCCAAGAACCCCGTCCCTACCCCGAGCCGGACCAGGCGTTGGGCTCCGACGTCGGGGCCGCGTCGGGCGAGGTGCTCGAGCAGGAAGCCCAGGCCCAGGCAGCCGCTGAGGTTGATCAGGAACGTCCCCAGCGGCCAGCCCCCCGCGGGGGTGGGCCACGCCTGAGTGACCTCGTACCGGGCCAGGCAGCCCAGCACACCACCGACCACCAGAACGGCTACGACCCTCACGGACAGCGGACCAGGACCTCCTGCTCGTGCGGTGTTCACTGCCCCAGGGTGCTCTCCGGGGTGGTGCTTCCCGGCCCCGCACCTCCCCGCGTGGGGTCGCTGCCGCGCGCCGCGGCCCGGGCGCGGACTCGCAGCAGAACCCCACCGACGATGGCGGCCAGCAGGGAAGCACTCAGGACGCCGACCTTGACGTGCTCATCCCGCACGCTGCCGGCGCCGAAGGCCAGCTCCCCGACGAGTAGGGCGACGGTGAAGCCGATGCCGGCCAGTGCCCCGGCCGCGGTGACGTCACCCCAGCGCAGGGAGGCGTCCAGGCGGGCGCTGGTGACCTTCGTGGTCAGCCAGGCCGCGGCGGTGATGCCCAGCGGCTTGCCCAGCACCAGCCCGGCGATGATTCCCAATGCGACGGGGTCGGTAAAGGAGGCCTGCAGACCGGCCAGGCCACCGACGGTGACCCCGGCGGAGAACAGCGCGAAGACGGGGACGGCGATGGCGGTGGAGAACGGCCGCCAGGTCGCCTCGAAGCGCTCGGACAGCTGGTGGGCAGGTACGACCAGGCCGAGCAGGACCCCGGCGACGGTGGCGTGGACGCCGGAGGCGTGCACCAGCGCCCAGGTCACGATGGCCAGCGGCAGCAGCAGCCACCAGGAGGTGACGCGCCGCTGGACCAGCACCGTGAACAGCGCCAAGGGGATCAGGGCGAGCAGCAGCGGGGCGGGGGCCAGGTCGCTGGTGTAACCGACGGCGATGATCGTGATGGCGATGAGGTCATCGACCACCGCCAGGGTCAGCAGGAAGATCCGCAGAGCCGGTGGCAGGCCGCGACCCAGGACGGCCAGGACCGCGACGGCGAAGGCGATGTCAGTGGCGGTCGGGATCGCCCACCCGCGGGCGGCGTCACCGCCGGCGCCGCTGATCGCGGTCACCAGCAGGAAGGCGCCAGCGGGCACGAGGACCCCGCCGATCGCGGCCGCGACGGGGACCAGCGCGCGGCGGGGGTCGCGCAGGTCGCCCAGGACGAACTCGTGCTTGAGCTCCAGGCCGACGACGAAGAAAAAGACGGCCAGCAGCCCGTCGGCGGCCCAGGCACCCACCGACAGGTTCAGGTGCAGCGACTGCGGTCCGAAGGTGGCATCGCGCAGAGCGGCGTAGGTACCCGCAGCTGGGGAGTTGGCCCAGATCAAGGCGGTGACGGTGGCGGCGACCAGCAGGGCCCCGCCGACCGGTTCGCGGTTCAGGAAGCGGCGGGTGCGGTCCCAGGCGGTGCCGGGGCCACTGCCCCGGGCGGCATCGCTGGGGTCGGTGGCGCCCAGCGAGGACTGGGAGGGCTGGTCAGGGTGGGACGAGGACACGAAGGTGGGTTCCTCACGGGAGAAGACGGCAGGGGCTCGCGCCGCAGGGCAGGGCGCGGGTGGCCGTCCCGAGCGCACCCAGCGCACACGGCTGTGCGGGGTGAGGTCGGGGCAGAACCGTGGAACGGCGCCTGGGCGGCGCCGCGGCATCAGCGGTTCTGCGACGGGGCCGGCGGGCAGCCGGCCATCTCTCCGTGAGCGTTGGTCCCCCAGGAGCTGACCCACCCGTTGGTGCCGGGGTGGCGGTCGGCGCCTGGCTGCACGCGCGAGAGCGCTGCGACGCGCTGGGCGCGGCGCAGGAAGCGCGGGCAGGAGCTGGTCATGGCCTCTTGAGAGTAGTCGGCAGCGACTGTCCTGACCTGGCGGACATCGACATGACCGCGACGTCCGTGACCGTGAAGTCGAGGCGGGCACGGGTGATCCGCCGGCGGCTTTCGGGATGCTCGCTTGGCCGTACTGTCACCGGTGTTTTGCGGAGTGACAGGTTCTCCCGGGGCCCTGCGTCAGGTCAGCCGGCGCGGGTGCCGGGTCGCTCGTGTATGGCGCCGTGGATGAGGTGCAGCGGTGGTGGCGTACCGGCGTCCTGGAGCGATCCCACGCTGCGGGGTGGGCGTGGCGGGGTGGGTCGGGCGCCGGTGGCGACGGGCTGGCTGCGGGCGGCGGGCGCCTGGTGGACGGTCAGGTTGTGTCCGGTGAGGGCGGCGGCGTAACCGGCGAGGTAGCCGAACATTGTGGCCGCCGGGATGGCGGCGATCAGCAAGATGGTGCGTTCGGCCGGGCGCGCCTCGGCCAGCAGCGGCAGCAGCGTGAGGGAGGCCAGGGAGGTCAGGCCGACGGTCAGGGCGCGGCGGGTGTTGATGCGGGGCACGGTCGCCGTCTCCTTCGTGGGTGCTGAGGTGGTGGATGCTGCTGGGCCGCCGGCGCGCAGGGCCGGTGCGGGCTGGTGGTGCTGACTGGTCCTGCTCACTGACACTGCTCACTGACTGCGTACTGCTGTGCGGAGCGTCATTGGTCCGCGCGAGGTCGGCGCCATGGCGGCGCTCGCGGCCGAGCCTGCCACAGCGGGTGCCTCGGGGCGATATCGCCTCACGTCGGTATCCGGAGCAGCGGATCAAGCTGCGGTCGTCGGAGACGTCGGCGCACTCCTGCGCGCTGAACACGCTTCCGTGCCACCAGCCGACTGCACCGGCGGCCACGTCCAGGTCCACGTCCAGGTCCTCGGCTATGACTCGGGTCAGCCCTTGCACCGCGGAGCGATCGTCGGCGGCCTTCTCCGCCCCCGGGGTGCCATCGCGTCTTTCTTGGAGCCCGGCACCCTCGGCGGGGACGGCGTGGCGATGATGCTGCCGGGGAGACTCTTCACGGCCGGTGCAGGTGAGCGCACCGGCGCTGCGTGTGCGCATCAGTCGACGTCAGCTGAGGATGACTGCCGCGCGCTGATCCCAGCGCCACACCAGCGCACCCATCCTCGCGTGGACCTCGCAGGCTCCTTCGTGCCCAGCCGGGAGCGCACACTCCACGCGGAAGCCGTCCATGCCGGCCTCGGCGCGCCCGCTGAGCCACGCCTCCTGGTACTGCACGGCGTCCGAGCCGACCATCAGGCTCTGGTGACGACGCTGGCCCCCCTAAGAGGGGACATCCAACTCGCGGTATCGGGCCGCGACCGCAAGGATCCGGTCCTATCCCTTGGACCGTTGGAAGGTGCGCGCGTGAGGTTGTCCCCCCTGGAGCGGCTTGTCCTGGACGCCGCTGCGGCCGGTCTTGTCGTCGTGGACTTCGCCCATCCTGACGGGGAGGTCAGGCAGGTGTACCGGCGGCTGTACGTCGAGGGACTGCTGGCGGTTGAGCACTGGCAAGACGACGACCTGCCGTGGAGCGTGGAGTTGACGACCGAGGGCCTGACGCAGCTGTGGGCGGCCGTCCAGGCGTGAAACCCACGCCTCGGACATCGGCAATATGTGGGTGATAGCGGTGCTCAGCAACCGGCCTCAATTCAGCGTGTGCGGTGGGCAGGCGGAGGGCGGATCAATCGAGCTGGAGCACTTGGGTGGGTCCTCAGGTGTCCAGCAAGGTGGTGAACACCGCATCGCAGGTTAGGCAGCAGTAGGTCAGCACGGTGCCGGCTTGGGTGCGCTGTGCCCCCAGGAGGTGGTGGGGGAAGGGGGTAGCGCAGCGGGGACAGGGTGCCTGCTCTCCGCACGTGTCTTCCCTGTGCGCTGGCAGCGGCGGGGCTGTGGCTGCGGGCTTTGCCTGCTCTGCTGGCATCTGGTGAGTGTGCCTGCTCGATCGCCGCGCGTCAGTGCATCGATCGAGCGGATGGCAGAAGTCACCTCATGCAGGTGCTGGCGGTATCCGTAGATGACTTCCTTCCAGCGGACGGGTCTCGGCAGGGCCGTGAGGTCGCCGAGGCTTACGACGGCGTCTTGACCGAGCCGACCGCCAAGAGGTCGCCGCCGTTCTCGGGTCGCGTGCGGAGACGGGGTGGCGGAAGCTGAGGTGGTGCCCGCGGGCGCACAGCGTCGAGAACTGGAACCCACCGGGGACATCGGCCGCCAGCCAGGAAGCAGCCGATGAGCCAGGACATGACGCTCACCGTGACCAAGGTGATCCACGATGACCCTCAAGGGTTGCGGCACCTGGAGATCGCCGCTGCGATGGAAGGTGATCTGCGGGCGCAGGCCAACAAGCGCGGCATGGTGGTGGACAGCATCAGCGACGCGCTGGTGCAGCCGGCCCTGACGGGGCCTGGTGGTTGATGACTCGTACTGCCCTGGCTCATGTGCCCGGCAAGTGGGCGAAGGCGTGAGTGGGTGGTGTGAGGCCGTAAGAAGTCCGGTGGTTGATCCGGCTGCCGCCCCCGCGGCCCACGGTGCGGGCCAGCACCTGGGACACACCCTTTCGTGGTGAGCAGGCGAGCGGCCAGGAACGCCGCGTCCGGCACGCACGGTGCCGTTACGCGTGCGATAGTGAATGCTGGTGTCGAAACGCTGGCCCTGTGTGCATCAGGGAGGCTTGACCCGTTGGAGCGATGGGCAGTTTTTGAGGAGTCGGCTCGACAGCAGGCCAGGGCCCGGCAGGTGGTGGCTCGGGCGCAGGCCTGTCGCCGCGCCATCCAGGATTCCGGGTCCAACCGCTTGTTCACCACCCGGGCCGCTTGCGCCGGGACCCGGCAGGGGAGTCGGCTGCTGATTGTGCAGTCGGTGTCGCTGCGGCTTGGCGCCCCGAACGCCGCACCGTACGGAACCCCCGCCGACGTGATGGCGGCAGCTCCTGCAGGGCCCACCGGGCTTGGACCGCACAACGGCTAGGGCCTGACCGCGTTGCGGCGGGTGGATGTGAGCGCGCTGCAGGGTTTTGGTCGTCAGTCTGTCAGGAGCCGTAGCGGCCTTCCTGGGCGGCGGCGTGGGGCATCACTGCGCTGGCTTGCCGGTCCGCCGGGCGAACTCGCGCCGAACCTCATCTGCGACGCCTGAGCGTGCAAGGTATGCCGACGGTAGGAGCGTGCGGTTTTGCTTGCATCAGTCGAGACCGGCTCTCTGAGCGCCTTCGCTCGGGGTGCTGAGGTTCTGCTCAGCTCGTCGGGCAGGGGCACAGGGTCTGCTCCCTCATCGCCATGTGCGTGAAATTGCTGAGGGCAAGGGGTGTGTTCAGCAGCTGCTGCTGGCTCTTCGGCTCACCAGTTCTCGGTTGTTGGCCTGGCTGCCTTGGGAGTGGGCAGGGAGTGCTTCACCGTTGCGTCCCTGCCTGCTGGGTGCTGCGTTGACTCTGCGCGGCGCTCGCGATCTCGCCCTGTGCGTCGTGGTCGAAGCCCCGGTCTCGGTGGGACGCGTGTACTCCAGGAGTCCTCGACGAGGGGCACTTGTTGCTCTCGGGCGGCGGGTTTCGGTGCGCTCCTGGACGCCGGAACCCGGCTTCGCGTGGACGCTGCGAGAACAGGTCGGGCAGAGCCGGGTGCGGTGGCGAGCTGGTCAGGCGCAGGTGGTGGTCAACGCTTCGGGGGTGACCGAGGTGGGACCGCCCAGGATGATCTCGCTGCTGATCTGGCTGTTGGCCACGTAGGTGGCCAGTGACAGCGGGGTGCACTGCTGGGGCAGCAGCAGCATCGGGGCGGCGTTCAACGCTGCGGCCGGCACGCCGGCCAGGGCATCGGGGAAGTTGTCTCCGCTGGCCACCAGGGCGGTGCTGGCCTGGGGGAAGACGGCGGTGGCCACGGCGGCGGAGGTGTCGTACCGGTCGGCGCCGGCCAGGCGGGTCAGCGAAGCCTGCGGTGATCACTAATGCAAAGATCATGTCGATGGCCCAGGTGCCCCGTCCTTCAACTCGCGAGTTCGGCGGGCTGGGTCGTGTTCGAGCCGTGCGGGAGAACCGATGAGGTTTCTCGGTGACCTGGGGGCGTCGTCACGGGGTGAGGGACGTTACCGGTCCCACGACCGCGGTGGCCAGGCGCAGTTCGGTACCGGCGGGGGTGGAGGGCAGTACCCCGATGCGCAGCGCGCTGACGCGGTGCACACCGGTGGCCGGGTCGTCCTGCACGTTGACCGTCAGGGTGAGCACCGCCGCCAGCGCGGACATCACTGGAGCCAGCGCCGGTCCCACCGCGCTGATCGCTGGGGTGAGCGCAGCCACCAGAGTGGGCACCGCACCAGTGGGGGCGGCGAACAGGGCGGTGTTGACCACGGCCCCCAGCGCGGGCAGCAGCACACCGGTCAGGCTGCTGAGCAGGCTTCCCACGGCGGCGGCTCCGTCGAGACGGATGGTGCCGCTGCCTTGCAGCAACCCACCCAGGGTCGAGTCGATGGCGAGGACTTTGGGTGTACCGATCCCCAGGGCAGGCGGCACGCTGAGGCGCAACTCGACGGCAGCGGCGTTCAGCACCGCGGTGAGCCGCTGCTGTACCTGCGTCTTCCACGTGTTCAGCAAGGTCGTGGCCCGTGCGGGGACGGCGGTGCTCAACGTGGTCAACGCCAGTTCGGTGTTCGGCGCCTGCCCGTTCAGGCCTCCGGACCCGGCGAGCAGGGCCGCCAGGTCCACGGTGACCAGCCCAGTGCGCAGGTCCAGGGTGACCACCCCGTCCGAGAGCGGGGCCAGCAGTTCGTTGCTGAGGGCGGTCAGGTCCAGGGTGATGTTCACCGTGCTGGTGCTCGTGGCGGCCGAGCCTGCGAGCAGAGGTGCTGCGACGTTCTTCAGTGTTGACTGCAGGCTGGTTTCCAGCCCGTCGACGGTGCTGGAGAGCACGCCCAGCTGGGTGGTCAGCGTGGTGCCCACGGCCTTGACCGCCGGGACGGCGGTTCTGAGGTTCAGCGTGGCGATGCCGTAGCTGCGCTCGGGCGAGGCGGCGCCGTTGGCCGCCTGGCACCCGTCGATCGTGGCGCGGGCTCCGAGGGCCCCGACGTTCAGCCTGACTCCGGCCAGCGCGGCCGTGGCGGGGGCCAGTTTGGCCAGGTCGAGGCTGGCGGCGTCCCCGAGCGTGCTGGCGCTGCCGAGGGTGAGGGCGCCGGTGTCGGAGATCAGGCCGGCCGCGGCGGTGGCCTTACCGTCGCTGCCGGCGTGGGCGTACTGGGCGTAGGCGCCGAGGTTGGTGCCGGCCAGCGGCAGGGACAGGACGCCGGTCAGGTCTGTGGTCAGGGCGGTGTTCAGGGCGCTGACGGTGAGGTTGTTGCGGAACGCGTCGGCGCCGGCCGGGGTCGTCGTGGCGGGGACCGCGGTGGCGCCGGTGCCCGGGTTGGTCGCCGACACCCCGGCCAGGTCCACCAGCGGGGACAGGTCGCGCCCCAGGAGGCGGCCGGTGGTCATGCGGGCCTGGCTGGCGCTGGAGTAGCGCCCCGGGGTCGTGCAGTTCACCGGTCCGCCGATCACCGGTCCGCCGACGGTGAAGGTGGACTGCACCATTTCGCGGTCGGTCCAGGACGCCTCGGTCGTCCCGAGGAGGTCGCTAGCTGTTCGAAGGTGCGTCACGCCGAGCAGAGCGGCCAGGGCCGTCGCGACCGCGGCGGTGGCCGCGCGTCGACTGATCGGGTGCCGGCTCACTACCCGCGCGGTCACCGTCGGCTCCGCGCGCAGCGGCGGGGTGAACGCTGGTAGCGGGCCAGGGCGCTGAGGAGCAGACCGGTGGCGATGGCGCCCAGGGCCAGAGCCAGGGTGGGTCCCAGTTCGGCTCCGGTGCGGGCCAGGCGCGCCGGCAGTCCCGACATCGAGCCGGTACCAGTTGTCGATCCGCGTCCGGCGGCCGGGGTGGCCCATCCCTGGGCTGCCTGCGGAGGCGGCATCCCCGGCAGGCCCACCGCGATGGGGCGCACCTCAACCGCGGGAGACGTCGATGTGGACGTGGAGGCTGAGGAAGGGGCCGAGGTGGGTGTCGAGGTGGGCGCTACCGGCACGGAAGGTTCCGACGTTGCTGACGACGGGGAACCAGACGGGGGAGTGGACGGGGAACTCGAGGGGGGATTGGACGGGGAACTCGAGGGGGGAGTGGACGGGGAACTCGAGGGGGGAGTGGACGGGGAACTCGAGGGGGGAGTGGACGGGGAACTCGAGGGGGAGTTCGGCTCCGGGGTGGGTGCGATCGTGGGGTGAGGACTCGGCGTCGGGGCGTTGGGGGCAGCGTGGGTGGGCACCGGGGTCGGGATCGGTCCGCTGGTCTCGTCCCCGGAGGCGGTGAGTCCGATGCCGACGCGTCCAGAGGCGCCCTGCAGGTCGGCCGAGGCGTTGTCGGGCAGGTACAGGGTGACCAGAACCCACTGGGAGTCGGCCAGGGAGATGTGCCCGACCGGCACCATCGTCTCGGCCGCCACGTCAGCCAGGCGCTGGGGGTCGAGCAGCTGCAGCAGGTTGCCCGGGCAGCGTGCGGGTTTCGTCAGCCACCGCTGGTCACAGGTGCGGACCTGGATCCACAACCCGTCGGGGCGGGTGACCAGGGCGCCTTCGGAGGCCACCTGCAGATCCAGCGTTCCGACCACGCCACCGTCCAAGGTGGCGCCGATCTCCCAGTGGATGCGTCGGCCCGGGGCCAGCGTGGCCGGTCCGTGACGGGTGAACTGTGAATCCAGGTGCAGCTTCGGCGGTGCCGAGTCAGCAGCCGGGGCTGCGACCGCAGCGGGGGTGGAGACCAGGAAACCGGCAGCGTGGGTCAGCACGAGACAGGCGATGACGCCGACGCGCAGGAGGGATCGGAGGCGGGGTGGGAACCCGCCGGCGGGAACGGTGCCGGATTCTTCGTGATGATGCATCCGATCCACCTCCTTCTTCTGGTGCAGAACGTTGCCGCGGTCTGGTGTGCTCGTTGGTGAGGCTTGCTCAGTGGTGGGCGCGGATGCGGGATGGGGATGTCGCGGCCGGCCAGAACGTCCACGTCACCAGGGCGCCGACGAAGAGCGTGGTGGCGCCCAGAGCCAGTGGGGAGCGGGCCTGGTTGATCCAGTTCCCCAGCCGGGCTTCGGAGATGACCACGCGGCGCACCTCGGTGACCGGGTAGGGCGTGGGGTCGGCGCTGGCGTTGGCGTCGCCTTTGAGGGTCAGCAGTCGGGAGGAGACTGTCCCCTGCGGGTTCGGCGCGATGCTCACGACGCGGTGGGTGACCGGCAGGGCGTCGGGGCGCGCCACGGTGACCACGTCACCGACCTGCACCTGGGTCGCGGGTACCGCGCGGACGACGGCCACGGCTCCGGCGGGGATCGCCGGGCTCATCGAGCCGGTGCGGAACATCACCAGCGTGATGTCGCAGAACACCGCCGCGCCGATGGCCAGCAGGCAGATCAGGCCCCCCAGCGCTGCCACCGTCAGCACCGCCTCGCGCGCCCAGTGGCGCAGCCCGAACCGCCCCGAGGCGTTCTGCGCTGCAGTGTCGGGTACTTGGGTGTCGTGGCTCAGCTGATCCACCTGTTCCACGTGGCCCGTGTGGTGGGTGGTCATCGCGTGCTCGTCGTGCAGGCTCATGCGAGGGTGGCGTCATACTTCCAGAACAACTTGGCCGCCTTGTTCTGGGTGGTGTTGTCCGCGCTGGCGGGCAAGGTGATGGCGAAGCACACGTCGACGGCGGTGCCGGCGCTGCCGGTGCTGCCGGCTGCCAGCGGGATGCGCTGACCGGCGACGGTGCCCAAGGGCGCGTTCACGACCTGCTGGGCGGTGATGTTGCTGGGCAGGGTGAAGGTGCTGGCGGTGCAGCCGGCCTTGTCCACTCCGGTGACCACCGTGTACTGCAGGGCGTCGTACAGCGTCTGGGCGCCGGCGGGGGGGTTGGAGCCCAAGGTGGCGCCGTTGAGCTGGATGAACCCGGCTTCGGAGCCGGCCTTGGTGCGCAGTTGCATCGGGGCGTAGACCGTCTTGCCGGGGATGAGGTTGGCGGCATCGACGGTGAAGTTCAGCTGCCCGGCGTTGGTCTCGTCGGCGCCGTCGCGCCACAGTGCTGCTCCGGAGGCGCCGTTCCAGACGTTCTGCTCGATCTCGAAGCTGGCGGTGGCCATGTCCCCGCCGCCGTCGGCGCCGCCCCAGACCCACTCGGTGTCGGTCCACGCGGCCAGGGTCACCGAACCCCCGACACCGAGGACGAGACCACCGGCGAGCAGGGCCCGGGTCTTGGCCCAGCGGCTGGCGGAGCGTCCGCCTCGTCCATGGGCGCGGCGGGCCCGAGGGCCGGGCGTTTCAGTTGTTTCGGTGGCGCGGTGCATGCCCGGGGTCTGGGGATCGTTCACAACGCTCTCCTGTCATGTACGGCTGCCAGGTTGGTGTCGACTCCTGCTGGAATGGACCTGGTCCCTGCGGCCATCACTAGTTGCCTTAACTAGTACTTCGGCACCCGGTTTCACTACTTGAGCTGATCGGGTGAGGCCGAACGAAAGCCTTGCTGGCGTGCCCGGCCTCAGCCATGCACGCGGCTGGCGGCGGTCGACGAGAAGGCAGGTGCTCCAGCCAGGCCGCCCGGCTGAGACAGGTGGGAGTGAGTCAGTGATGCGCTGCCACTCGTCAAGAGTTCAAGGAGGCAGGCCGGAACGCCGATGCCAGCAGCACACCGCGGGCTCGGGCGGCAGGCACTGACGCACAGCGCCAAGGGTGCGTCGGCGGCTTTCGGCTGCGATTGTCAGAGTGGTCCATGCGCGTGGTCGCGCAGGTCGTTGAGCAACAGCGACTCAGCTCGGAGGCGGGACGCAGGCCAAGACGCAGGGGAAGACGTAGGTCAAGACGGAGGCAATGACGTGCACGAGACCGACGAGGCGCTGGCCAGCGCGTTGTGGCCGCACCTGCTGGAGGCCATCGCCGCCGGGGACCGTCGTGTCTACCTGGAAGCGCGCAGCGGGGAGCGCGTCGTGCTGCTGGCTGAGTCCGAGCTGCTCCGGCTGGAGGGCGAGCTGCGCAGGCTGCAGCAGCACGTCGCCCCGGCTCACACCGCTCCGGCGGTCAACCGGCTCACCGCGCGTGAGGCCGAGACGCTGCAGTTGGTGGCTGAAGGCCTCAGCGGCGCACAGATCGCCGACCGGCTGCAGCGCTCATCTCACACCATCGCCCAGCACTTGGCCACCATCCGCCGCAAGTACGGCGTGCGTAGCAGCGCGGCAGCCGTCGAGGCCGCCCGCCGGGCCGGCCACCTACCCGATACCGGGCACCTGCCTGACACCGGACACAAGCCCGGGTAGGCCAGCGACCGGCATCGGTCGGCTCGCCGCCTGCCCTCCGGCGGAGCGCCAACTGTGCAGTCCTCGCTGCGGACAGCCCGGCGGGGGATGGGCACTGCACCGCACTCGACCTCCGACACGAGCACCACGTACTGATCGCGGCCACCGTGGGTGGCGCCGGGACCGGCGTGCCCTCAACCTGCGTGGTCCCCATCGGCTGGACCCCGAAAGGGGGCCTAGCTCACCGGGGCATGCGTGCACAAAGTTGGTTGCAGGTGGACACCACACGCCGCACCGCTCCACCATGGACCAGGGCGAGCGGGGCTGCGCGGTGCGAGCACTACGCACGCCTTCGCAGGCAGCGAACAACTCAGGGGCAACATGAGCACTCCGCGGGCGCGTCAGTCCCGTCAAGCCCGTGCGCGCGGGATGCGCGATGCGTTGTACGAGATGTGGGGCGATGACATGCCTCCCACCGTCGATCCCACCTTGTCGATCTTCACCGATGCCGTCCTGATCGACGATGAGCGCGGTCGAGACCAGGGCTTGCTCGTCCAAGGCGATGACCTGACCCACGAGGTGCTGATGCAACTGCTGGACCGTGCCGGCCCGTCCGCATGGCGGCTGCTGCCCCCGGCTTTGGCCGCCGTGCTCGCTGCCCGCAGCGGGGAGATCACGGATTTGGAACTGAACAATTCCCTCTCGATCGGCGTGGAGGCCACCACCGACCTCACCGACGCCGGCGCCGGTCTGACACTCCTGGGTGGCCGCCCGGGCAGGGCCTCGGTGGAGCCGGGCTGCGTCCACAGTGGGGTGCTGCTCGATCCGGATACCGGGGCCTGGGAACTGCAGTACCGCAGCCGGATGCTGTCCTGGGACGCGCAGTGCGCTGCTCTGCTCGACGTGCATCCCGTGGCCGGGGCCACGTTGCAGGACCAGCTCGAGCATCATGTCCACCCCGACGATCGTGATCGCATCGCCGAGGCCCTGACCCAGGCCTGCAGCACCGGGCAGCGCTACGAGCAGCGTTACCGGACCCGCATGAGCGACGGTAGCTACGCCTGGCGTCTGAGCAGCGGACGCGTCATCGCCTCCGACACCGAGGGCGGTCCCCGCATCGTCGGCGTCATCGCCGCCTTGCCGAGCTGAAGGCGCACGTCAAGGCCATCAAGTCGGCGCCCGCCGTGCAAGACGGTACCTGCCGCGGATCGCGGGATGACCGAGCGCAGCGTGGGCTCGGGTCACGTCCAGATGGAGCCCGGAGCACCGGCATCTGGAGAAGGCCGCCGCCGGGCACGGCACGACGCTGACCGGGGTGGCGATCCGGTGGGTGGGGCGGTGGTCGCCTGGAGCGCAGCTGTTCCGCCGGCGATGACCGACCTGACCCGCCGGGAGACCAGGCGGAAGGCCGGGCGGTGACCAGCAGCCGTGCAGCGCATCCGGGTTGAAGACCACCCCGCCGGCACAGTGACCTGACACTGAAGCGTCATGGCTCCCGCCGGCTTTCCGCTGAGCAGGTGGGCAAGGGGAGCCACCGAGCCCGGCCTGGAGGCTTCGGCGCTGGGGCCGGCTGCGCAGCGACCTGCTCGTGCGCGTTCAGCAAGCCGCCAGCTGCCGTGTGTTCGTAGCATTGATGGTGAGGCCCGCCGGAGCATTCCGGCGGGCCTCACTCATGCGCCGGAGCGCAGCTCGCGGACAGCCTCCAGGAAGTCCCACAGCGCCTGGGGGATGACGTGCCCGATGCCCGCCCGGGTGAGGACCTGGTCGATCCTGATCCCTGCCAGCACCAGGTCCAGGGCCATGTCCTCGGGCAGCAGATCGATTTCCGTCAGTTGCAGGGCGCGGGCCCGGGTGACCTCATCGGCCTGGAACCACCAGCTCTCCACCGCATTCTGCTGCTTCATGGTGTTCCCTCGGCGGCCTGCATGCCCGTAGCACTACGGGAGCCGATGACACCGCGGAGGTCACTTACGGACTGCGTCACCGTAACGGCCGAGTGTTGCGACAACCCGTATCGGTTCTCTGCGCTGCGTGTGCCTCAGGAGGTCACCAACCGTGCGCTGCCTGACTCAGACCGTGAGCGGAATCGCGGCCGGGTGATGATCAGATTCAGCCGGTGCCGGTAGGAGTCCCGACTCGGTGAAGTGGAGTCCACGAGAGTGGTGTGCGACGGGGTCGTGATCAGCGCGCCTGACACGTAGAAGGCGGCCACCGCGTGATGCTTCGAACTGAGTTCCCGCTCAAGTCGAAGAGGACACCGCGATGACCGCCAACCCCATGATGGACCCTGCCCGCTTCTTGGACGAACACCTGTCCCAGGCCAGCCCGGACCTGATGCGCACCATGCTGCGCTCGTTCATCGACACCCTGATGTCGGCCGAGGCCGACGCCGTCTGCGGCGCCGAGTACGGCACCACCAGTCCCGACCGGGTCAACACCCGCAACGGCTACCGCCACCGCGACTTCGACACCCGCCTGGGGACCATCGACGCCGCCATCCCCAAGCTGCGCCAGGGGTCGTACTTTCCCGACTGGCTGCTGGAGCGCCGCCGCCGCGCCGAGCGGGCCCTGACCACGGTGGTGGCGACCGCCTACCTGCTGGGCGTCTCGACCCGCCGGATGGAGAAACTGGTCGAGACCCTCGGCATCACGCGGTTGTCGAAGTCGCAGGTCAGCGAGATGGCCAAGGATCTGGACGCCGAGGTCGAGGCGTTCCGCACCAGAAGACTCGATGCTGGTCCGTACACGTTCCTCGCCGCCGACGCGCTGGTGATGAAGGTCCGCGAGGACGGCCGCGTCGCCAACGTCCACGCGATGTTGGCGGTCGGGGTGAACGCCGATGGGCACCGGGAGATCTTGGGCCTGCAGACCTCCTCGGCTGAGGACGGCGCCGGCTGGTTGGGGTTCTTCCGCGATCTGACCGCCCGCGGCCTGAGCGGTGTCCGGCTGGTGACGTCGGACGCGCACGCCGGGCTGGTCGCTGCGATCGGCGTCACCCTGCCGGGCGCGTCGTGGCAGAGGTGCAGGACGCACTACGCCGCCAACCTGATGGCCCTCACGCCGAAGACGTCCTGGCCTTGGGTGAAGACGTTGCTGCACAGCGTCTACGACCAGCCCGACGCCGACTCGGTGCACGCTCAGTTCGATCGGCTGCTGGATGCGGTGGAGCACAAGCTGTCGAAGGTCGCCGCCCACCTGGATGCCGCCCGCGCCGACGTGCTGGCGTTCACCAGCTTCCCCAAGGAGGTGTGGCGGCAGGTCTGGTCGAACAACCCGCAGGAGCGGTTGAACCGGGAGATCCGCCGCCGCACCGACGTGGTGGGGATCTTCCCCGACCGTGACTCCTTGATCCGCCTGGTGGGCGCGGTGCTGGCCGAGCAAGACGATGAGTGGACCGAAGGCCGCCGCTACCTGGGTCTGGACTTGCTGGGCCGTTGCCGGCTCATCCCAATGCCCGGCGGCGCGGAGACCACCGGAACCACCGAGACCGTTGCGGAGGTGAACTCCGAGCTCACCATGCAGGCCTTGACGGCCTGACCGCACGAAGCATCCCGAGGAAACCGTCGTACACCACCTTTGGGGACTTGACCGTTACCCAGCGGTGCGGCGCCCGGCGCGGGAGTCAGGTGAGTCACCGATGGCCCCCAGACCCTAGGAGCTGCACGACGTCGCGGTTGGTGCGTCCGACCTCTTGCGGAACTACTGCCACCCACCCCCAATCGCTACCAGCGCCCACGAGGCTTCTCTTGGCACGCGACGGCTCTCAGCGCCTGCCAACGAGCCGCTGCGGTGTGGATGGCCGCTGTCTGCGGACCCAGCAAGCCGGCCTGCATGCCAGTGCGGCCCGAGTAAGGCAGCCAGTCGTGCTGGGTGGGCTGGCTCGGTCATGGCCGACGACTACGGTGAGGTCTGTGGTGAATCAAGGATCGGGACTTGATCCGTTGTCCCTGCTGGCGCTGCATGTGCATGCGCAGCCAGGGGTCTACGCGCTGCTGCTGGGCTCCGGTGTCTCCAGGGGCGCGGACATGCCCACGGGGTGGGGCGTCATGCAGGAGCTCGTCGCCCGAGTCGCCACCGCTAATGCCCCCGCTGACCCCACGGCGGGTGAGAAGGCCCGCTCTGATCCGAAGCAGTGGTGGAGTGAGCACCGCCCCGGGCAGGAGCTGAACTACTCCGACTTGCTGCAGGCGCTCGGTCCCTCGCCGGCAACCCGCCGTGACCTCTTGGCCGGCTTCTTCGAGCCCACGCAGGAGGACCTCGCCGACGGGCGCAAGGCGCCCAGCGCTGCGCACCGCGCCATCGCAATGCTCGTGCGGCGCGGCTACATCCGCGTCATCTTGACCACCAACTTCGACCGCCTCACTGAGCAGGCCCTTGCCGATGTCGGCGTGCACGCGCAGATCATCAGCCGTGCTGAGCTGGTGGCCGGGATGACACCCCTGCAACACGCTGATGTCACCGTGATCAAGCTGCACGGCGACTACGTCGAGCAGGACATCCGCAACACGGTCAGCGAGCTGGCGGACTATCCCCAGCCGTGGCTGGAGCTGCTCCAGCGCGTCCTGCGCGAGTACGGCCTGCTGATTTCCGGCTGGTCCGGCGAGAGCGACCATGCTCTCGTCGCGGCGCTCAAGCAGGATCCTTACCGCCGCTACCCGCTGTACTGGGACGGGCGTAGCAGCAAGGGGCGCGTTGCCCAGGACGTGCTCGCGCAACATACCGGGCAGGAGGTCCCGGCGGCGTCTGCCGACGTGCTCTTCACTGGCCTGCTCGAGCAGGTTGATGCCCTGGAGCGCCTCAGCGAGCCGCCCGTGAGCACGGCCGTGGCTGTGGCGCGGCTCAAGCGCTACCTGCTGGAGCCGACCCGGCGGGTGGACCTGCATGACCTCATCCGATCCGGCACCGAGCGCGCCGTGCAGACCATCAACGCCCAGCCGTGGTCCCAGCAGAGCCTGGATCCGGCAGGGATGCAGCAGATCATCGAAGACCTCACCGCGGGCAGCGATTCCCTGCTGCGCCTGGTGGCCGCCGGGGTCTACGACGACCATGCAGGGCTCCACGACGACCTGTGGGTCGAGGCCGTGCAACGGTTGCTGACCGCCGGTAGGCACCGCACTGGTCCGCAGGCGGTTGCGGAGCTGGTCAACCTGCGGCACCTGCCAGCCCTGCTGCTGATGCGCACCGCGGGGCTGATCGCCGTGCACACTGGCCGCGAGGACACCCTCTTGAACCTGGTGCGACGCCCGAGGTGGCGTGACCCGGCTCAACCTGCGGTGTTATTGCGCGCCTTCGAGGGGCTGCACGACCTGCGAGTCTTCAACATCGACTCGATCCGGAGCCTGCCGCGCTGGCGCGAGCAGGAACAGGGGTCCAATGGTGAGTTGGATTACCCGATCAGCGCGCTGCTGCGCGCTGATCTGCGTGAGCTCGTACGTGAGCAGATCCCTGAAGCAGAGGACTACGTCACCGCCAGCGATGGTTACGAGTACCGTCTGGCCCTGCTGCAGCAGCTGCGCCAACCCGCCGGCGCTGACCTGCCTCCCGCCGCGGGCCTGTTCATCGCTGAGCCACGGTGGACCGCACGCACCGAGGGGCGCCCCATTGCCGAGGTGAACTTCCGCACCGCGACGACACCCCCTGACGCTTCCCGGGCCGGCGCATGGAGCGACCTGCTCGACGTCGCCGGGGGAAGCCTCTTCGAATCGACGCTGAGCGAGCTGCGGCAGTACTTGCGCAGAGTACGCGAGCTGCCTCACCGCTGAAGGCGGTCCTGCTTTCCCGGGGCCGGGCTGGCGGGTGAGACGGGCTGCAACTGTTCCTTCGGGGTGGCGGTGAGTCGATGTACTCCGCGCTCCCGGTCCCTTCGGTGCCCCGGCCCGAGTTCACGTGGAGGGCGAACGTTTATCACCGGTCGGTGGCGTGATCAGATTGAGTCTGCAGCGCGGACCCGGTCTTGCGGTCAGGTGGCAGGCACCTCGATGACGGATTGGATGGGCGTACTCACCAGCGTGCTGATGGCGGCGTAGAGGTCGACTGGCTGCGCGGTGCTCAGCGTCAGCATGAGCGAGTACCGGATGGAGTGGTCGCGTCGGTCGCGTCGTTTGCTGTTCTTCCACCAGCCACCGATCGGTGTGATCGCGAGCATGCCCATGTCGGCGAGTTCGGGACCGGTACCACCTTCCCAGTCGTCTTGGTGGAGGGATCCGACGTCGCGTCCCTGGGGGCCGAAGAGCCAGCGGTCGCTCGCGGAGCCGGGAGTGGAGCCGCGTCCTTCTTCTTCGCTGCGCGATTCACGATTGATGCGGTCGACGAAGGCAGCTTCGTCCTCGAGGGGACGCTTCAGCTTGAAGCGCAGCCCGTGGGAGGAGTAGGCGTAGCGGCCGCGCCAGCCGCGGCGGGAGGCGTTGGGTTCGATGAAGTAGGACAGGGTGACACGCAGGTCTACGCGGGCGGCCCCCAGGGCGCGCAGTTCTGCGGCGGGCCAAGGGAAGCGGTGCAGACGGAACTCACGCGCGCTGTGGTCGGGGCCGGTGAAGGGGATGAACTCGTCCTGCACGACGAGGGTCACTGCGTTGTCGACGGAGTTCAGGAGGGCCGCGGGGTCGGGGATGCCCCAGCCGTAGCGTCGACGGACGCGGGACTTCGCCGTCAACGTCTTCTCCGCGTCGATCTGCTGGCGCATCGGCGGTGTCCACCGGGCGGTGTGCGGGATGAGACCGCGGACGGTCTCGGGCCAGAAGTGCGGGTAGCGCTGCAGCGTCAGGGCACCGAGGCGGGCGACTTGGGCGGTCGCCGCGCTGGTGGCGTTGGCTGAGCTGACGCGGTCGTTGGCGCCGGGGTGGGTCGTGCGCAGGCCCATCTCCGGGTGGGCGTCGTCGAGGTCGTACCCGTTGGTGAGGTAGTTGCCTCCCTCGCACACGACGTCGGGGGCGGTGGGCCATCCCGTTCGTGGGAAGCGGTGACCGGTGCGGCTGTGCGGGGAAAGCTCACCGGCCGTCGCGAGGGGCCACCAGCTGGCGAAGCTTGGGTCCACGGGTGCGGTGGTGATCGAAGTGGAGGCCCCGACGCTCAGCACGTTCCAGGCCTGGCTGGGGTCCTGGGCGGGGGAGAGGTCGCACTGGTCGCGGTAGTCCATACCGGCACGGTGGTCGATACCCGCCACGTTGCCCGCGGACACGACGAAGAGGCGGGCCGCCTCCGCGGTCGGCTTGTCGATGATCTCCAGCTGACCGCGGGAGTGGTCAATTCGGATGCCGGCTCCGGCCGCGAGGGCGTCCAGGGACGCCGACCACAGCGTCGGGCGCCCGGGCGCAGCGTCGGAGGGTGCAGTGATCGGTAGGCAGAACACCCGAGACCGCTCCGGTCTGGTCACCTCCGGCATCGCCACCGCCGATGCGGTGACCGTTCCGTAGGTCACCGGCGGCAGCGAGGTGGGGGCGTCGGGAAGGATCTTGACTGCCTCCAGCCGGTGCACCAGGGGTACGGGCTGAGAGCTGGCGAGGAACGCGTCCAGCTCGTCCCCGAACAGCCCCAGGCCGGCCATGAGCGTCCCGTGCCTCTGCCGGTCCACGGTGTCCGTCCCGACGGCGGGGACGACCTGGTTGTCACCGGGATCGAGGGAACCGGCGAGTAGGTCGTGGTTCCCGTGCACGCCGGTGTCCAGGTGGCAGACGGCGGGTGCCTCAAGCGGAGCGGGCGTGATGCGGCCGGCGAGGTCGGCGACGAAGTCGTGTTGCTCCTCACGAGTCAGGTCCTCGATGGAGCCGACGAGGGAGGCTCTGCGCACCTCGGCGAGGGGGACGGAGGTGAAGGGAAGCTCCGACAGAGTGTTCCACTCAGCGGCGAGCAGAACGACGATGCGCCCGGAGAACATGGTGACGGTTCGGTGCACGACCAGGTTGCGTCGGGTGGCCCACGAACGCAGGAGTCCCTCAGCGTCTTCGGAGGCGTTCAGCCACAGTTCCCAGACGTGCGGGCCGGTGCGGGGCGGTTCTCCTTCGGATCGCCACAGGTCGTCCAGGATGGCGCGCCGAACGGAGCCCATGTTGGCGACGAGCGCGTTGTGCTTGGGCGCGCCGGACTTGGTGTCCTCGCTGATGTAGCTCTCGAGAAGGGCGAGGAAGGTGGCGCGGTGCTCGTCCGCGATCCACACTTCGGCTCGTTCTGGCTGCTCGTCGGTAGCGTCGGCGACGGACAGCAACCGCCACCGCCCGTCCGCGCGGTCCAGGGACTCCAGCTTGAGCGGGAACTCCCCGGAGTACGCCTGGATGACGACGACCGACCCTTGCGCCCGCAGGTCCTCGTCGAGGTCTCGCGTCCGGTCCACACGCGCCGCCTCGACGTCGGCGAAGGCGGTTGTGCTCGCGGCGATGAGCTGCTGACCGTGCGCTGCACGATCGCTCACCACGCGTGGTGGGCGCGAACCTCCACTCCCCGGCTTGTACGGGGAGGCCTCAGCGGTGCCCGCGACGAGCAGGTGGGGCCGCAACGACTCCTCAGGCAAGGCCGACCCGGTGACGCGCTGACAACGCGAGCTGGAGGTCGCTGGTGCTGACGACTGTCCCACTGGTCAGGAGGAGCTTTTTCGCTGCGGCTTCGCAGGCTGCGACCAGATCGGCGTGGCTCAATCCCTGAGCATCCTGGGCCAGGGTGTCCCAGTCGATGTCGGCGCCGAGTCGCCCCAGCCGCCTGTGCATGATCATCCAGGCATGATCCGTAGTCGGAAGGGAGTACGTCAACACCACGTCGAAACGGCGGAACAGGGCGTGGTCGAGGAGGGAGCGGTGATTCGTAGCCGCCACGACGATGCTCTCAGGACTAGCGCCTTCCAGGAACACCAGGAAGGCATTGAGGATGCGTCGTGCCTCGCCGACGTCGTTGCCTCCGCGATCAGCGCCCAAGGCGTCGAACTCGTCGAAGAGGAAAACCGCCCGGTGATCGGCAGCGCTGTCGAAGAGCACCCGCAGCTTGCTCGCTGTCTCGCCGAGGTAACGGGAGAGGACGCTTTCGAGCCGGACGGTGAGCAGGGGAAGCGACAGCTCGCTGGCTAGGACAGCGGCTGTCATCGTCTTGCCCGTGCCGGGGGGGCCATCGAGGAGCAGGCGGTGCGCGGGGGTGTACCCGTGCTCGAGCAGACGCCGGCGTTGCCGTTGCTCGAGGATCACCTGACGAAGTTGATCAAGAAGGTCCGGGGGGCCGATGAAGTCCTGCAGGGACACGTCGGGATAGCTGGCCACCACGAGCTCGGCCAGCTCGCCGCGGGGCTGCGCGATGGGGACAGCCCTCGTCGTGCGCAGCGGCGATGACTCTTGCGCCGAGTCGATGATCTTCTTCAGGTCAGCCGCGACCTGATTGTGGCCTCGGCGTGCCGCTGCAGCAGCTGCCTGCAGCGCCACTGAGTAGAACGACGCGTCGTCCCCCTGGGCGTGGCTACGCACCAGGGCCTTGAGGTGCTCACCTGACCCGGACATGACCTCATCTTCTCACTGGAACGGGGACCGCCTGCGTCCGCGGGCGGCCTTTGCTCAAAGTAGTCAGGAGGAGCTTGGGCGCTCTGCAGGCTCGCCGCGTTAGGCGTAGAGCTGCAGGTCAGGGGCCGGGAAGGGCTCTGAGGCTGGTGCACCAGCAGTGACGGCTGCACTACGCGGCCCTGTGGGCGGGCTAGCAGCTGGCTACCGCTGCGGAGGCCGACGCCGCAGGTGTCTTTGCGCGAGCATGCGGTGCGTCAGCTGGCATCCCAGTTCAGCTGGGTCTCGTTGGCGTGAATGATGGCGGCTGCCTGGAGAAGGGTGGTGAGCTCCAGGTCGCAGGCATTGCAGAGGTGATGGAGGTCAGTGAGCAGTTCGACGAGGGCTTGCTGCATGTCGTCGGTGTGGCTTCGGCTGACGCGGCTGTGCACCTGGAGGGCTTCGGCGGCGTAAGTGGCGCGCTGGGCGTTGGTGTGGCGGGCTCGAGCAGCGCGGGTGGCGGGGTCTTCGCTGTCTGATCCGGCGTTGCTCAGGTCGGTGACGTTGGCGCTCGCGGAGGGGGGGCTGGGGGTCTGGGTCATGGCGGGTCCTTCGGTGGGAAGTCCAGGGATGGGGTGCAGGGCTGGGGCCGCAGAGGTGGGCTTCCGGCTTAGCTGACTCGTTGGCGGTGTCCGCGAGCCGCGGCTGCGGCCTGATGCTTTGCCTGCACGTGGCGGGCCCGTTGGGACGGCCTCTGAGGTGACTGAGCTGGTGCTCCGCTGAAGCGAATGCTCGGGCCGGCAGGGCCGGGCCGGTCTGTCAGGTGGTGCGGTGCTGTATGGGGTGGGTGACGATAAGGGTGAGGTGGGGACTGGTGTCGTCGAGCCCGGTGGCGGGGTCCTCAGCGATGGCTCCGCGGCTGAAAGCGGGCGCCAGGTGAAGCCCCTGCGGCTGCTCGTGCTGCGACTCGTGGTGCTGGTTGGCTGGGGGTCGGGCGAGGGCAGCGAGGTGGCCGCTGCCTATCGGTGAGCCGGTCCCGGGCTGGGGGATGGGCTCGCTGATGAGTCTGATCACCGGTGCGGAAGGCTGGGCGGTGGTGGAAGCGCTGCGGTGGGCGGCCTGCAGTTGAGCAGCCCATAGTTGAAGGTCCCGCTGCGCGGCGTCGAGGTGGGTAGCAAAAGCGGCGGCGTAGCCGGCGAGGTAGCCGAAGAGCGCGGCAGCCGGGACTGCGGCCAGGAGCAGGAGGGCGCGTTCGCTGGTCTTGGCCGGGGCGAGCAGGGGCATGAGGGTGAGGGTGGCGAAGGAGGTCAGTGGGCTTGCCCCGGTAGGCCCAGCTGAGCGCGCCGGCGCTGCGTGTCCGCGTCAGTCGACGTCAGCTGACGAGGACTCCTGCGCGCTGATCCCAGCGCCACACCAGCGCACCCATCCTGGCGTGGACCTCGCAGGCTCCTTCGTGCCCTGCCGGGAGCGGACACTCCACGCGGAAGCCGTCCATGCCGGCCTCGGCGCGTCCGCTGAGCCATGCCTCCTGGGACTGCAACGCGTCCGAGCCGACCCTCAGGTCCTCCTGCAGTCCGGGTTCTGGTGCTGCGTCGAAGGCGCGCAGCATCCGCACGGCGGCGACCAGGTCGGCGACCGGGCCGCCGGGGACTTCTGGGACCCACCGGCTCGCGCCGCAGCGTGGCCCGAAGGGGGCCCCGGCCAGCAGGACCGGCCGTTTGTCCGGCGCTCGGTGCGTCGCGGTGACGTCGACTCCTGGCTCCCACCCGCCGCGGGCGGAGGCCACCAGGTCCTCGAAGGAGGTTGAGACGTCGAGGATTTGACCTTTGCGGGTCTTGGCGTACCAGAGGCCGTAGCGTTCCATCCCCGGTTCGTGGGCGGTGCGTGGAGGTGGGGGGCCTGCGGCGGCGATGCGCCGCTGCAGGCGACTGTCTTGCTCCCGGCGGGGATCCCAAGCACGCACGGGCACCAGGATGCGCCACGGTCGAGGCGGCGGGGAGCGCACCCGGTACCTGGCGTCCTGCTTGGGCGGCCCACTCAGGTGGTGAACCGCGACGTGGTCCGATCCAGCGAGTTCAACCTGGGGCTACTCAGCTGCCGGCCGTGTATGCCCGCCGCCGCGCGAAAGCGTCGGTGGACTCACGGCGCTGATCAACCTGCGTTTGGGGGTGGCGACGCTGCTCACCCACGCCGCCGCCACCGCTGCCCGTGGCGACGCGCTCGTTGCCCATCTGGCCGCCGGCTCGTGGGCGGGGTCGGCAATACGTAGAAGTTGAAACTGCGGAGTATGTGCGGTGGTTCAACGAGGAGTGTCTGCACTCCTCGATCAGGTCCGTTTCGCCCGCCAAGTTTGAGCAGACTCGTTGCAGCACTGAGGAGACGACGATCAGCTGGTAGCATCAGTGGCTGAACCCAGCCTCCTGTGACCCTAGGACGGTTCAGCCTTCCCCGACTATGACAAACACTGACGCCTGCACTCAGCAGGGGAGTCACGCCTCGTTCAGGGCGTAGTTTGCGGTACCGATCTAGCCGCGCAGCGGCGTGAACTTGTAGGTGCAGGCTGAGGAGTTTCGCCCGAGCGCAGCGAGGTGAAACTCCGGGGAGAGTTAGTCGGTGATCGGGGCCCCGGAGCGCAGCGAGGGGGTACGGAGTTTAGTCGTTAAGACTTACTGCAGTGCAACGGTAGTCGCGGCGGGAGCGCGCAGCGCGAGCGCTGGTTTTCGAGCGAAGCGAGGAAACCCCGGGTCGCTTCAGCGACCCGTTTGGCAGCGAGGCGGACAG
>NZ_JBJLSI010000020.1:0-94139 GCF_050871945.1 Kineococcus deserti
AAGTGCTTGATCACGGCGGGACGGGTGGGAGGGACCTGCCGTGATCAAGCACTTCGGTGATCAAGCACGGCCCTCGGAGGCGCTCGCCAGCCAGGACAGCGCCCGGCCCCGGGACCAGCACCGGCCCAGCGCCTCGGCGTGCAGGGTCCCGTGCCGGAACAGCGCCAGGCCGGTGGTGCTGTGGCCGGAGGCGTGGCGGTCGCCGAACGTCGGGACCGCGGGAGCCACGCCGACGCCCTCCACGGACACCCACGCCACCGTGCGGTGCGTGGCCGCGGCGTCGAGGAGCTGCAGGAACCGCAGGCGGTCCTCGCGCGTGAACCGCGCCAGGGTCCAGGTGGTCGTGACGACCGGCAGGGCGCCCGCGGGAACCTGGGCGAGCGCGTCGGTCAGCGTTCCGGTGACCTCGACGCGAGCGACCACCTCCGGCACCTCGCGCGCCGGAACGGGAACCCGTCCCACGAGCCGCGCCGACACCTGCACGGCGGCCGCCGGATCACCCAGGACACGGCCGTCGCTGTAGGTGATGCCCACGCGGTCGACCTGCAGGTTCGGGCCGCCCGGGGGCCCGACGTCGACCAGTCCCACCGTGGTCGCACCCGTCCGGTGCGCCGCCTCGGCGATCGCCGGGTACAGGACCGCGCAACGCTGCGCACCGTCGTCCACGCGCGAACCCTAGAGCCCCGGGACCGACCCCGTCCGGGTGGGCGCCGGGTCTCAGGCCGAGGCGATCCGCTCTCGCAGGACCGGCGCCCCGTCGCCGCGCAGGAACTCCAGGGCCGCGGTGCGGCCGGTGCAGGCCAGCAGCAGCGCGTCGGCGTCGCCGCTCACCGTCGGGCCCGTGCCGTGGGACCAGTCGAGGTCGTCCGCCACGAACCGCAAACCGTCCAGTGCGCCCTTCGGCACGAAGCCCGCAGGTGCGCCCACGAGGAACGTCAGCGCCGTCCGCGCCCGGTGGTGCGGCACCTCGCGGCGCAGTCCCAGCGGCCGGCGCACGTCGAGCCCGTGGACGAGGACGTCGACGAGCGGTGCCTCCGGTCCCGAACCCGGCGGCGTGAACCGGGCGTCGGCCCCGCGGTGCAGCACGTCGACGAGTTCGGCGAACGGGCGCCGCGCCAGCCGGCGGGTCACCCGATCGTTCGCCCGGTCGAAGTTCCCGCCCGCCACCAGGACGGCCAGGGCGAACCTCGGCAGGCTCACCTCGAGCGGGGCGACGAGGTGCGCGACGACGTCGTGCACGGTCCACGCCGAGCACAGGCTCCGCGTCGCCTGCTGTTCCCGGGTCAGCCGGCGAGTTGACCGGCCAGCGCGCGCCGTTCGTCGGCGATCTCGGTGAACAGGTCCCCGCCGGTCACAGGGTTGCGCCGGAGGCGGCGGCGAACTCCTCGACCGCTGTCAGCTCGGAGTCGGTCAGTGCGGGAACCCGGGCCGCGGCGACGTTCGCCTCGAGCTGCGCCACGCTGCTGGCACCGGCCAGCGCGGTGGTGACGCGCTCGTCGCGCAGCACCCACGCCACCGCCAGTTGCGCCAGCGTGCAGCCGTGCGCCGTCGCGATCCCGTGCAGCCCGCGCGCCCGGCGCACGACGTCCTCGGTGATGTCCTCGCGGTGCAGGAACCGGCTGCGGGTGGCCCGGGAACCCTCCGGCACCCCGTCGAGGTAGCGGTCGGTGAGCCGGCCCTGGGCCAGCGGTGAGAACACCGCCACACCCGCACCCACCTCGGCCGCGGCCTCGATCACCCCCGCCTCGGGACGGCGGTCGAACAGGGAGTACGCAGGCTGGACGAGGGTGAGCGCGACGTCCTGTTCGCCGAGCAGCTGCGCGATCCGCCGGACGGACTCCGGGTCGTAGTTCGACACCCCGACGTACAGGGCCTTGCCCGACGTCACGGCCCGCACGAGCGCCCCGGCGGTCTCCTCCAGCGGCGTGTCCGGGTCGCGTCGGTGGTGGTAGAACACGTCGACGTACTCCAGACCGGTCCGGCGCAGCGACGCGTCCAGGCTGGCGATGAGGTACTTGCGGGACCCGCCGTCGCCGTACGGGCCGGGCCACATGTCGTACCCGGCCTTGGTGGAGACGAGGAGTTCGTCGCGGTGACCGGCCAGGTCGCGGGCCAGGACGTCGCCGAACGTGCGTTCGGCCTCGCCGTAGGGCGGACCGTAGTTGTTGGCCAGGTCGATGTGCGTGACGCCGAGGTCGAACGCCCGGCGCAGCAGGTCCCTGGCCGTCGCGGCGGGGCGGTCGGCGCCGAAGTTCTGCCACAACCCCAGCGAGACCGGCGGCAGCAGCAACCCGCTGCGTCCCGCGCGGCGGAACGGGGCGTCGACGTAGCGGTCGGGGGCCGGGCGCCAGCTGCGGTCTTCGTCGTCCACGGTGATCACGGGGTGAACCTACCGGGGCCGGGATCCGGGATCGACCGTCCGCCGTGCGGGGGATCCCCCCGCCGCCGGACCGGCCTACCGTCCCGGCATGAGCGCACCTCCCGCGGGTCCGGGGCTCGACCGCGCCACCCCGTCGTCCCGTCGCGCGCCCGCCCCCGACCTCGCACGCGGAACGCTGCTGCTGCTGATCTGCCTGGCCAACGTCCACCTGTACCTGTACCGGGACCCGCTGGGCCTGCGCGGGTACCCCACCGCGCAGCGGATGAGCGAGGCCGACCGGGTCGTCGCCGCGCTCCAGACCCTGCTCGTGGACGGCCGGGCCTTCCCGATGTTCGGGATGCTCGTCGGGTAGGGGATCGTCCAGCTCTCCCGCAGCCGGCTGGAACGGGGCCGGAAACCCGCCGAGGTGGTCCGCCTGGTGCGTCGGCGCGGCGCGGTGCTGATCGGGATCGGTGCCCTGCACGGGATCCTGCTGTTCGCCGGCGACGTCGTCGCGGTCTACGGGTTGCTGGTCGTGCTCTTCGCGGTGCCGTTGGTCGCCACCGGGCCACGGCCGCTGTGGTGGATCGCCGGTGGTGGGTTGCTCGGCGTGCTCGTGGCCGGCGCGACCGAACTGCTCGTCGTGACCGGTGGCGTGACGGTGTGGGACTTCGTGCTGTCCCCGACGTACCCGCTGGCGACGTGGCAGCGGCTGATCGACTGGACCCTCGTGGGTTTCGCCGCCCAGACGGTCAGGGTCTGCGCCTCCGTGGCGATCGGGGCGCTGGCCGCCCGGCACCGGCTGCTGGAGGACGTCGGGGACCACGCCCGGCTGCTGCGCCGGGCCGCGGTGGGCGGGTTGCTCGTCGCGGTCGTCGGTGGGTCGCCGCTGGCCCTGGCGACGGTCGGCGGGTGGGAACCGGGCACGGGTGCGGTCGCGGTGATCGGCGCGCTGCACGCCCTCACCGGGTACGCCGGGGGAGCCGGGTACGCGGCGCTGGCCGCCGTGGTGGTCCTGGCGCTGCGCGACCCGCAGCAGCCGCCCCGCGCCGGTCCGCTGGCCCTCGGGCAGCGGTCGCTGACGGCGTACCTGCTGCACTCGGTGGTGTTCGTCCTGCTGTTCACGCGGTTGCACGCCGGTCTGGGCGACGACGTCGGGGTCGCGCAGGCCTCCGCGATCGCCGTCGCGACGTGGCTGGTGCTGCTGGCCGGGGCGGTGGCGATGGACCGGGCGGGAGTGCGGGGGCCGGCCGAGGTGGCGTTGCGGTGGCTGACGTACGGGCGGCGGCCCGGCGCGCGTCCGGTGCCGGGATGAGCAGGGGCTACCCCAGCCACCCCGACGGCAACCGGCGCTCGCGCCGCGCCAGCGCCGCCTCCTGTGCCGTGGAGAAACCCGTGAACGCTTCCGTCGTGATGCCCGCACCCTTCCTCGTCCACGTCCCCACGACCCGACCACCCACCACGACGGTCCCGCGGAACACGCCGTTCCCGCCGGGCGCGACGCGGTCGGCGTGCTCGGCCGGCAGGACGTGGCGGCGGTCCCCGTAGCCCAGCAGGAACTCGTCGAAACCGGGCAGCACGTGCAGCGCCCGGGCGGCGCGGCGGTGCGCGGCCACCAGGTCGGGCAGACCGGGGTCGAGGAGGTGCTCGACCCCGTCGACGAGCACCGCCTCGAACTCGTCGCGCACCGCCGCGAAACCCCGCCGGGCACCGCCCAGGGTCAGTCCCGCCCAGGTCGCGAAGTCGGCGGGCGTGGCCGGGCCGTGGCCGCGCAGGTAGCGGCGGGCCCACTCGGCCAGCGGGTCCGCCGGCGCGCGGCGCTCGCGGATCCAGTCCGCGACCAGGACGAAGAGCTGTTCGCGCCCGGCGAGCGGTCCCAGGCACAGCACCCCGGTGAGGGCCAGGTGGACGACGAGGTCGTACCCGCGCTGGCCCCCGGTGGCCTGACCGCCGTCCTGGAACGCGGCCAGGAGTTCGGCACGTGTGGCCCGTCCGGACCGGGTGAGGAACTCCTCGGCGATCTCGCGGGCCGCGACGAGGTCGGACTCGGTGGTGCCCCGCTGCCGGCGGATCCGCGCGGTCGCGGCGGCGACCCGGCCCGCGCACAGCCCCAGCACCCAGGGCAGGTCCGCCGCCGGCAGCAGGTGCAGGGTTCCCCGCATCGGCCAGGACCGGACGACCCGGCCGGCGTCGAGGGCGGCGGCCAGCCCGGTCGTGGTCCCGGCGGGGGTCCTCAGCGCCACGGCCGTCGCGGCCGCGCGCAGGTCCTGGGCCTGGACGGCGGCCAGGTGCTCGACGACGGCGGCGGCGTCGTCGAGCGCGGGGACGACGCGCTGGGCGACCAGACGCCAGGTCCCCACCTCGCGGGCGGCGAGTTCCACGGCGGACACGCTGCCCGCCGTGCGGGGATCAGCGCAACAGGTTCACGCTCGCGACGACCTGCGTCCCCAGCACCCAGCCCTCGAACTTCTTCTGGTCCATGCGCCTGGCCAGCCACCACCCGATGAGGGCACCCACCACGACGGCCGGGGCCAGCCGCAGGTCCAGCCACAGCGAGTCGAGGCTGATCAACCCCAGGGCGATGCTGAACGGAACCTTGAACACGTTGACGATGAAGAAGAACCACGCCCCGGTGCCCAGGAACGCCATGACACCCAGCCCCATGGTGAACAGGTAGATCGACATCGGCGCGCCGCCGGCGTTGGCGACCATCGTGGTGAACCCGGCGAGCAGGCCGAAACCGAGGGCCGTCACCTGGCGCTTCGCCGACGACATCGGCACCACGGTCTCCTGCTTGCGCAACCGGTGCTGCCGCCACAGGTGGATGGCGACGAGCAGGATCAGCAGGACCCCGATGGAGCGGCGCATGACGGTGTCGTCGACGACCCGCACGAACCCCGCGCCGGCGACGACGCCGACCGCGACGCTGGGGAACAACCGCACCAGCAACCCCCAGTCGGCGTGCCGGCGGTAGATCGAGATCGCGAACAGGTCGCCGAGGATGAGCAGCGGCAGGATGATCCCGGTCGACTCCTTGGCCGGCAGCACGGCCGCGAAGATCGCCACGGCGATGGTGCCGGCGCCGCCGATGGAGGTCTTGGAGAACCCGATGACGAGGGCCGCCAGGTACAGGGGGATCAACTGCGTCGTCGTCAGGTCCAGCACCGTCGGAGCGTACTGTCGGAGGTCCGGGGGACACTCGGGGGGTGAGTGAGCAGACACCCGCGGTGGTCCGGTCGGGACGCCCCGACCCCACGCGCCCCGGTGTCATGCACCTCGACCTCGACGCCTTCTTCGCCGCCGTCGAGCAGCGCGACAAGCCCTCCCTGCGGGGCAAGCCCGTCGTCGTCGGCGGCACCGGCGGCCGCGGGGTCGTGTCCACGGCGAGCTACGAGGCGCGGGTGTTCGGCGTCGGCTCGGCCATGCCGACCGCGCGCGCCCGCCGGTTGTGCCCCAACGCGGCCTACCTGGGCGGCCGCTTCGAGGCCTACCGGGTCGTCTCGCACCAGGTCATGGACCTCGCGCACGAGTTGTCCCCGCTGGTCGAACCGCTGTCGATGGACGAGGCCTTCGTCGACCTCGGCGCCGTCCACGACGGGCTCGACGTCGAGGCGGTCACCGAGATCGCGACGAGGTTCCGCGCCGACGTCCGGACCCGGACGGGCCTGACGGTGTCGGTGGGGATCGCCGCCAGCAAGCTCGTCGCCAAGATCGCCTCGGACCTGCGCAAACCCGACGCGCTCGTCGTCGTCCCGCCCTCCGAGCAGGAGGCGCTGCTGGCGCCGATGAGCGTGCGCAAGATCCCCGGCGTCGGCGCCGTGACGGGTGACCGGCTCGTGCGCAGCGGGCTGAGGACCATCGGCGACCTCGCCGCCGCCGACGAGGGTGAACTGGTCCGGATGCTGGGCCGTGCCCACGGCAGCGCGCTGCTGGCCTTCGCCCGCGGGATCGACCCGCGGCCGGTGGTGCCCGAGCGGGAGGCCAAGTCGGTCTCGGCCGAGGAGACGTTCGCGGTCGACCTCACCGACCGGCGCGACCTGGCGGAGCGGTTGCGCCGCATGGCCGACCGGGTCGCCACCCGGCTCACCGGCGCGGGCCTGTCCGGGCGGACGGTGACGATCAAGGTGCGCCGCTACGACTTCAGCACGCTCAACCGGTCCCGCACGGTGCCGCACGCGACGAGCACCGCGCGGGAGATCGCCCAGCACGCCGCCGAACTGCTCGACACGATCGACGTCGCCGACGGCGTCCGGTTGCTCGGGGTGGGGGTCTCGGGGCTGAGCGAGTACAGCCAGGCCGACCTGCTGGCCGAACTCGAACCCGACGAACCCGTGGTGGAGGACGAGGAGGTCGTCGAAACGCAGTCGCCGCAGCCGTACGGGCCGCCGGCCGCGCTCGGGTGGCGGCCGGGGCAGGACGTCGCGCACACCGAGTTCGGCCCGGGCTGGGTGCAGGGATCGGGCGCGGGCCGCGTCACGGTCCGCTTCGAGGGGCCGCACACCCCGGTCGGCCGGATCCGCACCTTCCGCGACGACGACCCCGACCTGGCCCCCGCCGACCCGCCCGTCTACGTGCCGGAGCAGGCGTGAGGCAGCCCTCCGTCCTCGTCGCCGTCCCGGGAGGCGGGCTGCCCGCGGACCCGTTGCGCCGCTTCCTGCTCGCGCACGCCCTGCCCGGCGCGGAGGTCCACCTCGACGGCGTCCACCAGCGGGTGTTCTGGACCGCCGCCGGGGCCGTCGAGGCCTCCGTCGACGTCGGGACGGGCGAGCGCTGCGAGCAGGTCGTCGTGCGCGCGCCGGCCGGCGGCCTGGAGGAGGTCGCCGCGGTGGTCCGCCGCTGGCTCGACCTCGACGGCGACCACGTCAGCGCCGAGGCGCACCTGGCGGCCGACCCGCTGCTGGCCCCGCTGGTCGCGCGGCGGCCCGGGTTGCGGGTGCCGCGCGCGGTGCGCGGGGCCGAGACGGCGGTCCTGACCGTCCTGGGCCAGCAGGTCTCGCTCGCCGCGGCCCGCACCTTCGGCGGACGTCTCGTCGCGGCGTACGGAACACCGCTGGACGCCCTGGTCGCCTTCCCCGGACCGCAGGTCCTGGCCGCGGCCGGCCCCGACGCGATCCGGGCCGTGACGGGGGTGACCGGGGCGCGGGCCCGCACGGTGCACGCGCTGGCCGCGGCCCTGGCCGACGGGCTCGACCTCGACGGCGCCGCGACGGATCCCGGACTGGCCGGGAAGGCCCACGCCGAACTCCTGGCGCTGCCCGGCATCGGCCCGTGGACCGCGGACTACGTGGCGTTGCGGGTGTTCGGCGACTCCGACGCCTTCCTGCCCTCCGACCTCGTCCTGCGCCGCGCGCTGGGTGGCGTCACCGCGCGGGAGGCGGCCGCCCGGGCGCAGGCGTGGCGCCCGTGGCGCGGGTACGCGCTGCTGCACCTGTGGACCCACGAGGTGTTCGGCTGAGGGCTCGGGTGGGCCGGTGGTCCTCGCCGGCGGCGCGACCCGGTCGCTCAGGGGCGCGCCGGCCCGTGTCGGCGCGCGGTGACCTCGCGCTCGATGACCGCGCACGCGGTGACATCGCGCTCGAACCCCGGCGGGCGCGCAGTGGGCGCGCGGTGACCTCGCGCCCGATGACCGCGCACGCGGTGACGGCGCGCTCGAACCCCGGCGGGCGCGCAGTGGGCGCGCGGTGACCTCGCGCCCGATGACCGCGCACGCGGTGACAGCGCGCTCGAACCCCGCCGCCGGCCGCGCACTACGGTGCGTCCGTGGACGGAACCGTGGTGGTCACTGGTGGTAGCCGAGGCATCGGGGCGGCGGTGGTCCACGCGCTCGCGGCCCGCGGTGTGCGCACCTGCTTCAGCTACAACACCCACCGGGAGGCCGCCGACGTCGTCGCCGCGACGGCGGCCGACCTGGGCACCGAGACGATCGCCGTGCAGGCCGACGTCTCCGTGGAAGCGGACGTCAGGCGCCTGTTCAGCGCGGCGGAGCGTCTGGGGCCGATCACCGGGCTGGTCAACAACGCCGGCGTCACCGCTGCGCAGTCGAAGGTCGTGGACCTGGAGGTCGCGCGGATCCGCCGCCTCCTGGACGTCAACGTCGTGGGGGCGTTCCTCTGCGCGCGCGAGGCCGTGAAGCGGATGACCGGCAGCGGCGGCGGGACCATCGTCAACGTGTCCTCGCGGGCCGCGGTGCTCGGCAGCGCGGGGGAGTACGTCGACTACGCGGCCTCCAAGGCCGCCGTCGACGCCCTGACCGTGGGGCTGGCCCAGGAGGTCGCCGCCGACGGCATCCGCGTCGCCGGGGTCCGGCCGGGACTGATCCGCACCGACATCCACGCCAGCTCCGGGGAACCCGGGCGGGTCGAGCGCCTGCAGAAGCAGGTTCCCCTCGGGCGTGGCGGCGAGGCGAGCGAGGTCGCCGAGGCCGTCGTGTGGTTGCTGTCCGACGCCGCCAGCTACGTCACGGGGACGACGCTGGACGTCTCCGGTGGCCGGTAGCCCGGGAGGACACCGGCTCAGGGCAGCAGCAGGTGCGGGCTGGCCAGGACGAGGTCGCGGAAGGCGGCGGTGACGCGGGGCAGCGGTTCGTCGCGCCACACCAGTCCCAGGGTGCGCGCCGAGACCGGCCCGGCCAGTGGACGTTCCACCAGTCCCGCGAACCCCTCCGACGTTCCCGGCCGCGCCACCGGGACCAGCGCCACCCCCAGCCCGGCGGCCACCAGGCCCCGGATGGTGTGCGCGTCCTGCCCCTCGAAGGCGACCCGCGGCACGATCCCGGCGCCCGCGAACAGCGCGTCGGCGGTCTCCCGCAACCCGTAGCCGGGTTCGAACAGCACGAACTCCTCACCGGCCACGGCGCCCAGGTCCAGCGGCCCGTCCCCGGCCAGCGGGTGGTCGCCGGGCAGCGCCACCACCAGGGGCTGCTCGACCAGTTCGGCGTGGGCCAGACCCGGCCGCCGCGGGACCGGGGAGGTGAGCAGGAGGTCCACCTCGCCCCTCGTCAGCTGCTCCAGCACCGCCCCGGCCGCGCCCTGGTGCAGCTGGAAGCGCACGCCCGGGTGGTCCTGGCGGAAGGCGCGGACCAGCGCCGGGACGGCGACCTCGCCCAGGGTGTGCAGGAAACCCAGCGCGACCCGGCCGGTGTCGACCGCGTCGTCCTCGCGCACCGCGCGGATCCCCCGCTCCAGCTCGGCCAGCGACCGGGTGGCCGTCTCGCACAGCGCGCGACCCGCGGCCGTCAGCCGCACCCCGCGGCCGTCGGGGACGAGCACGGGCACCCCGACGGCCTGCTGGACGCGGGCCAGCGCCCGGCTCACGGTCGGCTGCTGCAGGCCGAGGGCCTCGGCGGCGCGGGTGACGTGCTGGTGCTCGCCGACCGCCGCGAGCACCTGCAGCGGCCCGGCGAGCACCCGGATCGGATCGTCCACCCGTGAAGTGTGCATGAGTTCGGCCCGCCTGATGCATTGGACGCATCGGTCCGGGATTCCTACCGTCGATCGGGTGAGCACCCAGGAGCAGACGGCGACCACGCCCTGGCTGGGGCACGAACGCGGCAGCGCCGGGTACCGGCGCACCGCGGTCGCCCTCTTCGCCGCCGGCGTCGCCACCTTCGCCCAGCTCTACTCCGTGCAGGCCGTCCTGCCGGGCCTGGCCGCCGGCCTGCACCTGGACGCCTCCGACGCCGCCCTCGGGGTGTCGGTGGCCACCGGGGCGCTCGCGGTCTCGGTCGTCGGCTGGAGCGCGGTGGCCGACCGGCTCGGCCGGGTCCCGGCGATGGTGGTCTCGGTGGTCCTGGCCACCGCCCTGGGGTTCGCCGTCCCCCTGGCCGGATCGCTCGGGCCGCTGCTGGTGCTGCGGGCCCTGCAGGGCGCGGCCCTGGGCGGGCTGCCGGCGGTCGCGATGGCCTTCCTGGCCGAGGAGGTCCACGCCCGGCACGTCGCGCTGGCCGCCGGCGCCTACGTCTCGGGCAACTCCGTGGGCGGGCTGACCGGCCGGATCGTGTCCTCGACGGTCGCCGACGTCCTCGGCTGGCGCTGGGGGGTGGCGGCCGTCGCCGTCGTCGGGCTGGTCGCGACCGTCCTCTTCTGCGCCGTCGTCCCGCGCGCCCGGGGTTTCGTCCGCCACCGGGCGAGCGGCTCCGGTCCCGGGCTGCTCGCCCGCGTCCGCGAAGCGCTGTCGCAGCCGCGTCTGCTGGTGCTCTACGCCCAGGCCCTGCTGCTCATGGGCGCGTTCGTCACGATCTACAACTACCTCGGGTTCCGGTTGCTGGCCGCGCCGTTCTCGCTGTCGCAGACCGTCGTCGGCCTGCTGTTCGTGGTGTACCTGGCCGGGACGGCGAGTTCGTCGCTGGCGGGCCGGCTGGCCGTGCACGGCCGGCTGCGGGTCCTGCTCGGGTCGGCCGCCGTGTTCGCCCTCGGGTGCCTGCTGACGCTCTCCTCCTCGGTGCTGGTCGTGGTGGGCGGCCTGGTGCTGCTGACGGCCGGGTTCTTCGCCGCGCACGCCGTGGCCAGCGGCTGGGTGGGGGCGAGCGCGGCCCCGCGGATCCGCGCGCAGGCCTCGGCGCTGTACACCTTCGCCTACTACGCCGGTTCCAGCGTCGTCGGCTGGCTGGGCGGGTTCGCGTTCGGCGACGGCGGCTGGGGGGTCGTCGTGGCGGTCGTGGTGGCGCTGGTCGCCGGCGCGGCGGCGCTGGCGGCCCTCGGACTGCGCGGCCGGACGCCGACCGGCACAGTGGTGGCGTGACCGACCCGCTGGGCGACCTGACCGACCTGATCTCCGGCGGCGGGGTCGTCGTCCTCGAGGGGGCCGGGATGTCCACCGGTTCGGGCATCCCCGACTACCGCGGGCCGAACGGCTCCCTGCAGCGGCACACCCCGATGACCTACCAGGAGTTCACCGGGTCGGCGGAGAACCGGCGCCGGTACTGGGGTCGCAGCCACGTCGGCTGGGAGCACTTCCGGCGGGCCCGGCCCAACGAGGCTCACCGCGCCGTCGCCGCCCTCGAGCAGGCCGGCCTGGTGACCGGGACGATCACCCAGAACGTCGACGGCCTGGACCTGGCGGCCGGTACCCGCGAGGTCGTCGAACTGCACGGCAACCTCGACCGGGTGGTCTGCCTGAACTGCGGGGAACTCACCGACCGGGCCGAACTCGCCGTCCGGCTGACCGAGGCCAACCCCGACTTCCACGCCCGCGTCGAGGAACTGCACGCCCTCAACCCCGACGGCGACGCCGACCTGACCGACGCCCAGCTGGAGGGTTTCCGCACCGTGCCCTGCCGGCGCTGCGGGCAGGACGCGCTGAAGGCCGACGTCGTGTTCTTCGGCGAGACCGTGCCGAAGGACCGGGTCGCGCGGTCCTTCGAACTCCTCGACGCCGGCCGGAGCCTGCTGGTGCTCGGCTCCTCCCTGGCGGTCATGTCGGGCTACCGGTTCGTCCTGCACGCCGCGAAGCACGGGAAACCGGTTGCCATCGTCACGGCCGGGCCCACCCGCGGCGACGCCAAGGCGCAGGTTCGCCTCGACGCCCCGCTGCAGCAGGTGCTGCCGGAACTGCTCAGCCGGCTGCGCGTCCGCGCCGCGTGAGCAGGCGCCGGAACACCACCCCGACGCCCAGGACGATCAGGCCCTGCACGACCACCCCGGCCGGCAGGGTCAGCGCCAGCGTCGCGCAGCCGAGCAGACCGAGCACCTGCAGCGCCCGCGGGTACCGTCGTTCGGCGACCGGCTGGCGCAGCGCGGACAGGTTCGCCACGAAGTAGTAGACGAGCACGCAGAACGAGGAGAACCCGATCGCGTCGCGCAGGTCGGTCGTCAGCACCAGCAACCCGACGACGACACCGACCAGGACCTCGGCCCGGTGCGGCACCGCGAACCGGGGGTGCACGGCGTCCAGGCCGCGGGGCAGGTCACCCGTGCGGGCCATCGCCAGCACCGTGCGGCCGACCCCGGCGACCAGGGCCAGCAGGGCGCCGGTCGCGGCTGCGGTCGCGCCGATCACCACCAGCGGCGAGAGCGGCCAGCCCGCAGCCTGCACCACGTCGGACAGCGGTGCGTGCGAGGCGGCCGTGGCCGGGGCGCCGAGGGCGTGCAGCACGGCCCACCCGACCGCGGCGTAGACGACGACCGTCACCGCCAGCGCCAGGACGACGGCGCGCGGGATCGTCCGGGCCGGGTCGCGGACCTCCTCGCCCAGGGTGGCGATCCGCGCGTACCCGGCGAAGGCGAAGAACAGCAGTCCCGCGCTGGACAGCACCCCGCTCACCTCCACGGGCGAACCGGTCGTGGCGACGGGCCCCGTCGAGAACCCCGCGGCCACCACCAGCGCCAGGACGGGCAGCACGACCGCCAGCAGCACCCGCGTGAGACCTGCCGTGCGCGTGACGCCCCGGTAGTTCACCGCCACCAGCAGGACCACCACGGCCAGCGCCACCGGACGCTGCCAGGCGGCGGGCACCGTGTACGCCGCGACGGTCAGCGCCATCGCCGCGCAGCTGGCCGTCTTGCCGACGACGAAACCCCAGCCGGCCACGAAACCCCACCACGGCCCCAGCCGTTCGCGGCCGTGGACGTAGGCGCCCCCGGCCTCGGGACGGGCCGCGGCCAGCTGCGCCGAGGCCGTCGCGTTGCAGAAGGCGACGACGGCCGCGACGAGCAGGCCGGCCAGCAGACCGGACCCGGCGGCGGCCGCGGCGGGAGCGAACGCCGAGAACACTCCCGCGCCGAGCATCGATCCCACCCCGATGACGGTGGCGTCGAAGGTGCCCAGCCGTCGGGACAGCCGTGTGGGAGCGCTCACGTGAGGCCTCTCGTCCGAACCGTGGTGTCGTCTGGACGCTACCGTCCGCGCTGGTTCACGCGCGCTCGCCCACCAGGCCGGCCAGTGCGCGGTCCAGGGCCAGGCGCTGCCGGTGCGGGGAGTAGGTCACCGGGTCGGCGGCCGCCAGCGTGTTGAGCCCCTCGACCAGGGCGACCAGGCTCACGGCGTGGTGGGTGCGCTCGGCGCGGGACAGGTCGGGCCGGCCCTGGCCGATGAGCGTCTCGACCCGCTGCACGAAGGCGCGGTTGTGCTGCACGTGCAGGTCCCGCAGTTCCTCGTCGGAGGCGGCCGCGGCGAGGAACCCGGTCCAGACCCGGGCCTCCTCCCGCTTCTCCTCCGACAGCGGCAGGGCCTGCAGGGCGACGGCGCGCACGGCGTCGAGGGGATCCGCCGCGGCCTGCCCGGCGGCGTCGGCCCGCTCGCGGGTGCGGCTGTGCAGCAGTTCGCGCGCGTGCCGCAGCAGGGCGCGCTTGTCGGCGAACGTGTGCAGGACCAGCCCCGTGGTGCAGCCGGCGCGTTCGGCCACCGCGCGCAGCGTCAGTCCGCTCAACCCGTCGCGGGCCAGCACGTCCCACACCGCGGCGGACAGCCGTTCGCGCTGACCGTCGACGTCCCGTCGTCTGGGCACCTCGTCCCCTTTCCGTAGTGACTGTTACGGTAACGGATGTGACGAAACGATTCACCGTGTCCCGCGCGGCGTGGGAGGCCCAGGACGGCGTCCGCCTGCGCGCGGCCCAGCGCGCCGAGCTCGACGCCCGGTACGGCAACGACGACCACGAACCCGGGACCGCACCGACCGCCGTCGACGTCCCCGTGTTCCTCCTCGCCCGGGACCCCGGCGGCAGCGCGGTGGCCTGCGGGGGGCTGCGCCCGCTGGGGGCGGGGACGGCGGAGGTCAAGCGCATGTACGTCGAGCCGGCCTTCCGCGGCAGCGGGGTCGCCACCCTGGTCCTGCGGGCGCTGGAGGAGGAGGCTCGCGGCCTCGGGGTCACGCGGATGCTGCTGGAGACCGGGACGCTGCAACCGGAGGCGCTGCGGTTCTATCGGCGCGAGGGGTACGAGGTGATCGAGAACTTCGGGCCCTACGCGGGGGAGGAGCTGTCGATCTGCCTGGCGCGCGACCTCTGAGGGGCGGCGCCACGACCGGGCCTGCGGGACCCGGGACCTCTGAGACACTGGAGGGGCCATGCAGTGCTCCTACTACGACGCCCACCAGTGCCGCTCGTGCACGCTCATCCAGGTCCCCTACGCCGACCAGGTGCGCGACAAGGAGGAGCGCTGCGCCGAGCTCCTCGGCGACCACCCCGGGCTGCAGTGGCTGCCCAGCGTCCGCAGCCCGGAGTCGGGGTACCGGAACAAGGCGAAGATGGTCGTCGGCGGCACCGTGCGCCACCCCACCTTCGGGATCCTCGACGCCGCCGGTCGCGGGGTGGACCTGCGCGAGTGCGGCGTGTGCTCGCCCGGCATCACCGACGTCCTGCCGCTGCTGGCCCGGTTCACCGCCCGCGCCGGGCTCGTCCCGTACGACGTCCCGCGCCGTCGGGGGGAACTGAAGTACGTCCTGGTGACCGAGTCGCCCTCCGGCGAACTCATGGTGCGCTTCGTGCTGCGCTCCGAGCGCAGCATCCCGGCGCTGCGCGAGCACCTGCCCGGGCTGCTCGCGACGGCGCCGCGCATCGTCGTCGTCACCGCGAACCTGCTGCCCGAGCACAAGGCCGTCGTCGAGGGGGACGTCGAGGTTCCGCTCACCGAGCGGACGACGCTGACCATGCCGCTGGGTGGCGTCAGCCTGGACCTGCGTCCGCAGAGCTTCTTCCAGACGAACTCGGCCGTCGCCGGGGAGTTGTACGCCCAGGTCGCGCGCTGGGTCGACGAGATCGACCCGGCCAGCGTGTGGGACCTGTACTGCGGCGTCGGTGGTTTCGCCCTGCACTGCGCCGCGCCCGGGCGCCGCGTCGTCGGCATCGAGGTCAGCGCCGAGGCGGTCGAGAGCGCCCGCTCGGCGGCCGGTGACCTGCCCGGGGTCGAGTTCGCCGCCGGGGACGCCACCCGCTTCGCGCTGGAGTCCGACGAGGTTCCGGAGCTGGTCGTCGTGAACCCGCCGCGGCGCGGGACCGGGCCCGAACTGGCCGGCTGGCTGGAGGAGTCCGGAGTTCGGCACGTGGTGTACTCCAGCTGCAACCCCGTCACGCTGGCCAGGGACCTGGCGGCCATGCCGTCGCTGCGGCCGGTGCGCGCCCGGGTGCTCGACATGTTCCCGCAGACACCGCACGTCGAGGTCGCGACGCTGCTGGAGCGGACCTAGCGGTCGCGTCGCGCGCGACGGTGCCCCACGCGGCGGTGCCGCCGCGGTCGGCCGGCGAGGGACGCACCACGTCCCTCGCCGCCGTGCGGGCCGCGTCGTGGGACGCGGCTCAGGTGGCCGGTTCGTCCAGCCACGCCTGCAGGACCCGGCTCATCGGCTGCAGTTCGCGGTCGAGGTCGGGCAACAGGGCTTCGTCCGGCTTCTCCACGGTCAGCCAGCTGCGCAGCACCGCCACGTAGGCGGCGTGCACGGCACCGGCGATGGCCTGGGGCGCGATGGCCCTGGGGTCCAGACCGTGCCGGCGGGCCACGAACGAGGCGACGTTCTCGGCCCACCTGGCCCACTGCTCGGATTCGCCCGAACGGAGTTCGTGCGAGGCGTCCAGAACCCTGAAACGTTGCATCCACAACCCCTGGTCGTCGATGACCCGTTCCACCGCACCGACGACCGCGGCGCGCACGAGGTCGAGCGTCTTGCCCTCGGCCTCGACCGACTCCTCCAGGAGGGAGGCGAAACCCGCGGTGTACTCGTCGAAGCGCCACCAGATGATGGAGCCCTTGGAGGGGAAGTACCGGAAGAAGCTGGTCTTGCTGACACCTGCGCCTGCGGTGATCTCCGCCAGGGTGGTCTCCTCGAAGCCCTTGCGCAGGAACAACTCGAGAGCGACCGATTCGATCTCCTCGCGGGAGGAGGCCGGGGGACGGCCGCGACGGGGGGCAGGAGTATCCGCTGACTGCTCACTCACGTGTGACAGCGTGCCACAAACGTGACCCTCCGGAGAGGGGCGCGTACCCCTCTGTGTCGGGTTTCCGCGCGAGCCTGACACGTCGACGACCCCGCGACCGCACCGGCAACGCCTCCGTCGCGGAGTTCCACGAGGACCGCCGGCAGGACGAGCCGCGCCCGACGCCGGTCCGCGGTGGTGGATCGTCGACACCTCCTGCGTCAACGGGTACCGCCCGCCGGAGTTCGCGCCGGAACTGTCGGTGCTGAACCGATTCGGGCAGCCTCGTGAGGTTGCGCGGAGGAGCCGGGGCTGGGCTCGGGCGCCCCGGCCACGTCACGGGCGCGACGTACCCGTGGACGCGGGGTCCGCGGACCGCCGGGCAGGCGCCCGGCCGGAACGGAGGCCGGGACCGACGACCCCGGCGGCGACCTCGAACAGGTCGACGCACGGCAGCAACGACGCCGGTGAGCCGTCGGCCGGGCCCACCCGCACCAGCGGCGAGCGTTCCTCGGCGGCGGCCTCGTCCAGGTCCTCGCGCCACACCGGACGTTCGATGCCCACCAGGCCCTCGACGACCAGACCCACCCGCCGGGGCGCGTCGTCGGGCGTCCGGGCCGGCGCCCGGACCAGCAGGACGACACCGGCCCGCGGATCCGCCAGCCGGCCCCGGCCCAGCTGCTCGGCCAGGTCGACCAGCGGGACCACGTCGTGCTCGGTGACGAGCGCCCCCAGCGCCGAGGTGCCGCCGACCCACGGCACCGGATCGGCGGGGAACGGCACGACGCCGTCCACCTGTTCCAGCGGGGACGTCAGGGTGCCCCGGGCACGGAACAGCACGACCGGGGCGTGGGTGGTTCCCGCACCGGCCCCAGAACCCCGCTCGCCCCTCGCGCCGGCCGAGGTGTTCAGCGCGGTGAGCGCGCTCAGCTCCGGGTCGGCCAGCAACGCCGCGACGTCGAGGACGAACGCCGGACCGTGCGGCAGCCGCACGACCGCGCGCACCGCGGCACGCGCCCGGCCCGTCGCCGGCGGCGGCGCCGAGTGGGCCTTCGCCGGGGCCCGGACGATGTCGAGCGCCTCGTCGAAGACCAGCGCCAGCAGACCCCGTTCGGAGCGCACCAGCAGCGCCTGCCACGACCGCGCGGCGTCCACCGGCGCCAGCCCGAGCCAGGTCAGCGGATCGACGACGGGCAACCGCACGTCACCGTGGTCGGTGACGCCCAGGCACAGGTCCGAGCTCAGCTGCGACGGCTGCGGGACCAGCGAGGGCAGCGTCGTGTGCACGTCCGCGACGTCGACGGCCAGCAGCACCGACGACCCCGCGGCGCCCGTGCAGCGCACGACGAGGTAGGCCGCGTCGTCCACCGAACCCGCCGCGTCCGCGTCCGCGGCGAAGGCGTTGCCGCCCACGTCGTCGGCGGCCATGGCCAGCACCCCGGGGAACCCCAGCACGGCGGCCGGGTCGAGCAGGCTGCCGACCTCCCCGGTGCCCGGGCGCACGAACGCCGCCGTGAACAGCCGGCCGGAGGCCGCGACCGGCTGCAGCGCGGCGTCGTCGAGGTCGACGACGTCGTGGACGCCGTCGACCAGCAGCCCCAGCGCGCGGCCCTCGTGCACGAGCACGACGACCCCCATGGCCTCGCGGGACCGCGGGGTCCCGCTCAGCGCCCCCAGGTCCAGGACGGGCAGCACCGAGTTCCGCAGCAGCAGCGCCCCCACCAGGCCCGGTGCCGTCGTGGGCAGGGCGTCGAGGTGGTCCGGCAGCGGGACGACCTCGCGCAGCACGTCGACCGGAAGCGCCACCAGCGCGTCCTCCACGCGCAGCAGCCCGACCCTCGTCGAGCGCGCACCGACCGACGAGGTCACGAGTCCCCGCTGGTCCGCGCGGCCAGGTCGGCGATGAGGCCGCGCACGACGGCGGAGGTGTCCTGCTGCAGGCGGGTGGCGCCGGCGATCGTCGAGATCGACTCCGACGTCTGCGCGACGCTGCCGACGATGCTCTCGAAGGCGACCTGCGCCGACCGGGAGACCTCGGCCCCCTCGGCGACGCGTGCCTCGGACTCGGCGATCAGCTCGGCGATCTGCCCGGCCGCCGTGGAGGACCGCTCGGCCAGCTTGCGGACCTCACCGGCCACCACGGAGAACCCGACGCCGTGCTCACCGGCGCGGGCGGCCTCGATCGAGGCGTTGAAGGCCAGCAGGTTCGTCTGCGCGGCGATCTCACCGATGACGCGGACGATCTCGGCGATCGACCCCGACGACCGGCGGATGAGCTCGATCGCGGCCATCGAGCTCTTGAGCGCCTCGAAACCCTGCTGCGCGTTGGTGTGCGTCTGCGCCGCCAGGTCCGAGGCGTGCACGGCGTTGGAGGCGATCTCGTCGATCGAGTGCGACAGCTCGCTGACGGTCTCGTTCATCTCCCCGCTCTTGGCGGTGATGAGCTGCTCCAGCTGCGCCTGCGCGGTGACGTCGTAGGCGTACTTGATCACCTTGAACGGGTTGCCGCGCAGGTCGAAGATCGGGTTGTACGTCGCCTGGATCCACACGTCGCGGTCGAACTTGCCCACCCGGTGGAACCGGCCGGCGATGAAGTCGCCCTTGCGCAGCCGCAACCAGAAGTCGCGGTACTCCGCCGAGATCCGGTACTCGGGGGAGCAGAACAGGCTGTGGTGCTGCCCCTGCAGCTCCTTGAGCGAGTACCCCACGGTGCGCAGGAAGTTCTCGTTCGCCGTGAGGATGTTGCCCTCGAGGTCGAACTCGATGACGGCCTGCCCGCGGTCGACGGCCTGGACGCGGCTGGCGTACTCGGCGTTCTCGACGGTGCTGCGGGTGACGTCGACGGCGTACTTGACGACCTTCAGCGGCCGGCCCTCGGGGTCCAGGATCGGGTTGTAGGTGGCCTGGATGAAGACGTCGCGGCCGTCCTTGGTGATGCGCCGGTAGGTGCCCTCGTCGAAGCTGCCCTTGCCGAGCTTCTCCCAGAACCGCTGGTACTCGCTGGACGCGGCGTCCTGCGGGTCGACGAAGATGCGGTGGTGCTGGCCCTGCACCTCCGGCAGCGTGTACCCCAGCAGGCCGAGGAAGTTCTCGTTGGCGGTCAGGACGTTGCCCTCGAGGTCGAACTCGATGACGGCCTGCGACCGGTCGATGGCCGAGACCCGACCCTCCATCTCGACGGCGCGGCGGGCCGTCCCGGTGACGTCGTAGGCGTACTTGATGACCTTGACGACCTTGCCGTCGGCGCCGAACACCGGGTTGTAGGTGGCGCGGATGCGCACCTCCTGGCCGGTCGCGCCGTAGCGGGTGAACTCCCCGGCCTCGGTGCTGCCCGTGCGCAGCCGCCGCCAGAAGGCGACGTACTCGGTGCTCGCGGCGTAGCCGGGGTCGCAGAACATGCGGTGGTGCTGCCCCACGACGTCGTCGGCGGTGTACCCGAGCAGCTCGAGGAAGTTGTCGTTGGCGCGCAGCACGAGGCCGTCGGGGCAGAACTCCACGACCGCCTGGGCGCGCTCGATGGCCCGGGACTTGCTGCGCAGGTCGTACACCTCGGCACGGATCTCGCTGATGTCGGCGGCCAGCACGAGGGTGGCGTCCGTGCCCTCGATGCGGCGCGAGGAGCAGCGGACCCACCGCTCGCCCGTGGCCAGGGTCACCAGGAGGTCCAGCGGCTGGGTGCGGTCGCCCAGCAGTTCGCGGACGTCGCCGTCGCGAGGAGCCGAGGCGAGGTCGAACAGGGTGCGACCGGCCAGGCCGTCCACCGTGGTGCCGAACACCTCGGCGACGCGCGGGTCGGCGTGCAGGACGGCGCCCGTGGCGGCGTCGACCACGAGGACGGCCTCGCGCTCGCCGACGAGTGAGGTCAGCGTCTGCTGCAGAGCCGTCGCCCCGAGGTCCACGGCGCGGACGGTGGTGGGTCGAGCGGTCATGGGAGGCCCTTCCGGGGTCGGGTCGACGGGCGCCCTGTCGCGACACCACCGGTGGTGGTCATCGACTCCCCGGGGGGACGCCTTGAGGGTCCCGCGATGGCATAGCCTCGACGTCGTGGTGACGAGCGTGGCTGACCGGACGACGTACGTCGTCGTCGACGGGGAGAACATCGACGCGACGCTGGGTGCGTCCATCCTCGAGGGCCGGCCGGCGCCCGAGCAGCGGCCCCGCTGGGAGCGTCTGCTCGACTTCGCGCGCACCACCTTCCAGCAGCCCGCCAAGGGGCTGTTCTTCCTCAACGCCTCCAACGGGCACCTGCCGATGTCCTTCGTCCAGGCCCTGCTGGCGCTGGGCTACACGCCCATCCCGCTGGCCGGTGGCCCGGGTGAGAAGGTCGTCGACATCGGCATCCAGCGCATGCTGGACGCGCTGGTCGACCGCGACGGCGACGTCCTGCTCGGCAGCCACGACGTCGACTTCCTCCCGCAGATCGACCGGCTGCTCACCGGCGACCGGCTGGTCGGGCTCGTCGGGTTCCGCGAGTTCATGAACTCGCAGTACGCCGGGCTGGCCGAGCGCGGGCTGAAGGTCTTCGACCTCGAGGACGACGTGCGGGCGTTCAAGGTCGTGCTGCCCCGCGTCCGGATCATCCCGCTGGCCGACTTCGACCCGACCCGCTACCTCTGAGCGCCGCCTGACCCGCCTTCCGCCCACTCCGTGATCGAGCACTTCCGTGATCGAGCACTGTCGTGCTCGATCACGGTGGGGTGCGTCGAGCGGTGCAGGGCGGTTCGGCGGGTCGAGTCCCGTCAGGGGGTGGGGCGGGCCAGGGCGCGGACGGTGTCGATGGTGTCCGCCTCGGCGGCGGTCTTGTCCTCGCGGTAGCGCACGACCCGCGCGAACCGCAGCGCCAGCGCGCCGGGGTAGCGCGTCGAGCGCTGCAGCCCGTCGAAAGCGATCTCGACGACCTGTTCGGGGCGGACGGTCACGACGTGGGAGTCCTCGCCCACCTGCAGTTCGCGGAACCGCTGCGTCTGCCAGGCGAGCACTTCGTCGGTCATGCCCTTGAACGTCTTGCCCAGCATGACGAAACCCCCGCCCTGCGGGTCCCGGGCCCCGAGGTGGATGTTCGACAGCCAGTCCCTGCGCCGGCCCGACCCGCGCTCGACGGCGAGGACGACCAGGTCCAGGGTGTGCACGGGTTTGACCTTGACCCAGGCCCCGCCGCGGCGGCCGGCGGCGTACAGCGAGGCCAGGTCCTTCACGACGACGCCCTCGTGCCCGAGCGCGACGGCCCGCTCGGCGAACTCGGTGGCGGCCTGCGCGTCAGCGGTGACCAGCCGCGGAACCCGGTGGCGTTCGGGGACCAGGCCGTCCAGGACGTCCAGCCGCTGCGCCAGCGGGACGTCGAGCAGGTCGTTCCCCCCGGCGTGCAGCACGTCGAAGAAGTACGGGGTCACGGCCGTGCCGGTGGCCTGCGCGGTCCGGGAAGCGGTGTCCTGGAACGCCTTGGGCCGTCCGTCCTCGTCCAGGGCCAGCACCTCGCCGTCGAGCACGATGTCCCCGCCGGGCAGGCCGGCCACGACGGCGACGACCTCCGGCAGGCGGGCGGTGATGTCCTCCAGCGTCCGGGTGGCGATGGTGGTGCCGTCCGCCGTGCGGTGCACCTGGACGCGGATGCCGTCGAGCTTCGTGTCGACCGCCACGGGACCGTCGAAACCAGCGACCGCCTCGGCCACCGACGTCGCGCTCGAGGCCAGCATCGGCAGCAGCGGCCGGCCGACCCGCAGTCCGAAACCCGCGAGTTCCCCGGCGCCGCCGTGCAGGGCGGCGACCACGGCGGCCACCGTCGAACCGGCCAGCATCGCCGCGCGCCGGACGTCGGCCGCGGGAACCCCGGCGACGGCCGCGGCGGCGTCCTGCACGAGCGCGTCCAGCGCCCCCTGGCGCAGTTCGCCGGTCACGATCCCGCGCAGCCAGCGCTGCTCGTCGGCGGTGGCCCGCCCGAACAGGTCCGCGACGGCGGCCTCGCGCCGTCTGCGCGACCCGGCTCCCTGCAGGGCCGCGATCTCCTCGAACCGGCGGTGCACGTCCAGGACCGTCAGCGAGGGCTCACCGGCCGCGACGGGCAGCGACGCCAGGCTGCGCCACCCCAGGCCCGTCCGCCGCTGGCGCAGGCTGCCCCCGAGGTAGGCGGTCACGACGGCGGCCAGCTGGATGTCCGTGCCCGAGCCGGTGGGGCCCAGCCGGCCCAGCAGGTCGGCGATCTCGGCGACCTTGCGGGTCCGGGCGCGGGTGGCCGCCACGGCGGCCGAGGTGGCGACGACGTCGGCGAGCAGCACGGCCCCATCCTGGCCGTTCCCGCCCGGGGGCACCCGTCCGAGGACCGGCCGGGGACCTCAGCCCTGCGAGGCGACGGCCGCGGTCTGCTCCCCGGCGGAGCGCGGGGTGAGCTTGCCGCGGCGCAGCAGCCACCGCTCGAAGACGATGGTGCCGAACGGCGGGACGCCCGCGGCGAGTCCGACGAGGATCGTCGAGGGGTTCCAGCGCAGCGCGATCCCGGCCCAGACGGTCGAGAGCAGGTAGACCACGAAACCGATGCCGTGGACCATCCCGACCACGGGGACCCCGCCCTCGTGCGGAGCGTGGACGACCCACTTGAGGAACATGGCGATCAGCAGGGCGGTCCACGAGATCGCCTCGAAGGTCGCGATGACGCGGAACCAGCGGGCGGCGAGCGGCCCGTTCATGGGGGTCCTCCTCCGGGATGGGTCGTCCCCCAAGTCTGACGCGCCGCAGGAGACGCCAGGGCCGCGAGCGGTGTGTGATCCCTCACCTCGCGACGAGCTCGTTTCCCGGCCCGCGAGCGCCGCCGAGCCGGGTGACGAACCCCGGCACGTCCCCGGCCGGCATCGCCGTCCCGAACCAGCGGCCCTGGGCCCGTTGCCCCCGGCGAACGCGGCGGGGCGAGCTGGTCGGCGCGTTCGACGCCCTCGGCGAGGACGTCCATGTCCATGTCCATGTCGCGGCACAGCGCGGCGATGCCCTCCAGCAGCGAGGTGTCGCCGCTGGTGACCAGGCAGGTCCACGCGGTCGGGGCGCACGCACGGTGAGGAACAGCGGCGACGGGTCACCGGTTGCGCCGGACATGGCACACATCAGCTTGTGGGGCGGCGCACCGTGGCAGGACCCGGCCCGGGTGAGCGAGGCGCGCGAGGTCGCCGCGGAGGTCGAGGAGCTCGGGTACCACCGGTTGTGGTTCTCCGGCGGGTTCGGGGACGGTGTCCTGCCGGCCTTCGGCGAGCTGCTCGCCGGGACGCGGACGCTGGGCGTGGCCAGCGGGATCGTCAGCATCTGGACGGCCACGCCGGAGCAGTCGGCCACGGCGTTCGAGGAGCTGGAGGCGGCGCACCCGGGCCGGTTCGTGCTGGGCCTGGGCAACTCGCACGCCCCGGCCGTGGAGGGTCAGGGGGCCCGGTACGAGAAGCCGTTCACGCGGACGGTCGAGTACCTCGACGCCCTGGCCGCGCAGCCGCGGGCGGTGCCCGCGGACCGGCTGGTGCTGGCGGCGCTGGGGCCGAGGATGCTGGAGCTGGCCCGCGAGCGCACCGCCGGCGCCCACCCGTACTTCGTGACCGTCGAGCACACGGCCTTCGCCCGCGAGGCGCTCGGGAGCGGTCCGCTGCTGGCCCCCGAGGTCGGTGTGGTGCTCGAGACCGATCCCGACCAGGCGCGGGCGACGGCCCGGGACCACATGGAGATGTACCTGCAGCTGCCGAACTACACGAACAACCTGCGTCGCTTCGGCTGGGGCGACGACGACCTGCTCGGCGGCGGCAGCGACCGGCTGGTGGACGCGCTGATCCCGTGGGGTTCGGTGGAGGACGTCGCGGCCGGGGTGCAGCGGCACGTCGACGCCGGCGCGGACGAGGTCGCGGTCCAGGTGCTCGGCGGGGGCGGGGACTTCCCGCGCCAGGACTTCCGCACGCTGGCCGCGGCCCTGATCGACGCCTGAGGGACCCCGCGGAAACAACAGTCTCCGTCGCCGTGGAGCCTTCACAGCGACGGAGACTGTTGTTTCCGCGGGGAAGTCAGTCAGTCAGTCGTGCGTCGAGGTCTCGTGGCCCGCGTGGCCGAGGGGTTCGAGCTGGAACGTCGCGTGCTCGACGGCGACGGGGAAGTGCTCGGCGACGCACGACTGCAGCCGGTCCAGGATCTCGGGGGCGTGCCCGTCGCGGAAGCAGGTGTCGTCCAGGACGACGTGCGCGGACAGGACCGGCAGGCCCGAGGTGATCTGGCTGGCGTGCAGGTCGTGGACGGCGTGGACGTGCGGGACCTCCAGCAGGTGCCGGCGCACGTCCTCCAGGTCCAGGCCGGGTGGGGTGGACTCCAGCAGGACGGCCGTCGTCTCCCGCAGCAGCTTCACGGTGCGGGGGATGATCAGGACGCCGATGAGCAGCGACACGACGGCGTCGGCGCGGGTCCAGCCGGTGAGGGCGATGACGGCGGCGGCCAGCAGCACGGCCACCGAACCGAGGGCGTCGTTGACGACCTCGAGGATCGCCGCGCGCACGTTGACGTTGCGTTCGCCGCCGCCGCGCAGCAGCAGCGCCAGCGCGAGGAGGTTGCCGAGCAGGCCGACGGCGCCGAAGACGAGCATGGCGCCGGAGTGCACCTCCGGCGGTTCGAGCAGCCGCTGCACGCCTTCGACCAGGACGAAGACGCCGATGGCCAGCAGCGCCGCGGCCTGCAGGGTGGCGGCCAGCACCTCGGCGCGCCGGTAGCCCCAGGTGCGCCGGGCCGAGGGCGGCCGGGTGGCCAGCGTGGCCGCGAGGAGCGCGATGGACAGCCCGGCGACGTCGGTGAGCACGTGCCCGGCGTCGGCGAGCAGGGCGAGGCTGCCGGAGACGACGGCGCCGACGGCCTCGGCGACCAGGACGGTGGCGGTGACGGCCAGCGCGGCGGCCAGCCGGCGGCGGTTCTGCTCGGCGGCTCCGTGGCCGTGCCCGTGGCCGTGCCCGGCGCTCACGAGGCGGCCCCGGTCCGGGCGGCGCAGAGGTCCTCGTCGACGGCGAGCACGACGCCGAGCACGACGCCGAGCAGGTCGGTCAGGGCGTGACCCATCCGCGGGTCGGCCAGTTCGTAGCGCACGCGCCGGCCCTCGGGCACCGGCACGACCAGGCCGCAGCCGCGCAGGCAGGCCAGGTGGTTCGACAGCGACTGCCGGGAGACGCCGAGCAGGTCGGCCAGTTCGGCGGGGTAGCCGGGCGCCTCGCGCAGCGCCAGCAGCAACCGCGACCGTGTCGGGTCGGACAGCGCGTGGCCGAACCGGGCCAGGACCTGGGCGTGCGTCGCGATCACGCCTCGACGGTACATCCGGCCGTGAACCGTCGGAACCCGGTACGTTGCAGTTCCGCCCGTCGACGACGACTCCAGGAGACACCAGGTGAGCACCACCGAGGCAGCGCGCGACGTCGCGGTCCCCGGCCCGCACGGCGACGTCGAGGTCCGCGTCTACGAACCGGCCGGGACACCGGCGGCGGCGCTGGTCTGGGTCCACGGCGGCGCCTTCGTCGCCGGCGACCTGGACATGCCCGAGTCCGACGCGGTGGCGCGACGGCTGCGCGAGGACGGCGTCCTCGTCGTGGCGGTCGGGTACCGGCTGGCCGGCCCCGGGACGTACTACCCCGTCCCCTCCGACGACGTGCTGGCCGCCTGGCGGTGGGGCCGGGAGTTCGCGCTGGCCGCCGGGGTGCCGGAGTCCCTCGTCCAGCTCGGGGGCGCCAGCGCGGGCGGGAACCTCGTCGCCGGTGCCGTCCTGCGGCTGGTCGCCGACGGCGGCCCGGTCCCGTCCGCCGTCGTGCTGGCCTACCCGACGCTGCACGCCGTCCCGCCGCAGCCGTCCCCGGCCGCCGCGGCCGCGGTGCAGCGGCTGCCGGAACCGGAACGCTGGCCCGCCGCGGCGGTCGCGGACATGTACCGCGGTTTCCTCGGTCACGACCCCGCCGGTGCGCCCGCGTCCGCGGTGCCCGGCACCGCGGACCTGACGGGTTTCCCGCCGGCGTTCGTGTTCACCAGCGAGGTGGACGGTCTGCGCGGTTCGGCCGAGGAGTTCGTGCACCGGCTGGTGAGGCAGGGAACACCGGTGCTGTCGGTGTGCGAGCCGGGAACCGAGCACGGGCACCTGAACCGGCCGGGTCCGGAGTTCGACGCGGCGCTGCGACGGATGGTGCGCTGGCTGCTCGCGGCCGGCGAACTCACGCGCTGAGCCACCGGGCGGGGTTCCTGGTGCTGGCCCCGGGGGTGCGCGACCATGACGTCCACGGCGTCCCGACCAGCGTCGGGCCCGACCGGAGGAGGTCTGGTGAGCAACGCGATCGTGAGGCAGACGGGCGACGGGTCGGTCGTCGCCGACAACATCTGGCAGTTCCGGCTGGGGGCGGTGCCCCTGGTGCTGGGCCTGGTCGCCGGCGCGTCCGCGGCGCTGCTGGCCGCCCGGGCGCTGGGGCGTGCGCGGCGGGCGCCGGACGGTCCGCCGCCCACTTCGCCGCCCACTCCGCGGTCCTGGCCGGTGGTCTTCGCCCACCGCGGTGGCCGGTACCTCGTTCCCGAGGACACCGTCGAGGGGTTCGCGGAGACCCTGCGGCGGTTCGGTGACGTGGTGCTGGAACTCGACGTCCACGCCACGGCCGACGGTGTCGTCGTGGTGCTGCACGACGACACCGTGGACCGGACGACGGACGGCACCGGCGCGGTCGCGGAGATGACGCTGGCGGAACTGCAGGAACTGGACGCCGGCTACCGGTTCAGTCCCGACGGCCGGAACTTCCCGTGGCGCGGCCGGGGGGTGCGCGTCCCGACCTTGGCGGAGGTCTACCGGCAGTTCCCCGGCCGGCCGGTCAACGTCGAGGTCAAGGGCGGGCGGTCCGGGATCGAGGAGGCGGTCTGGCGCGTGGTCGAGGCCGCCGGCGCCGCGGACCGCACGCTCGTGGTCACCACGAGCGGTGCGGCGATCCGGCGGTTCCGCCGCGCCAGCGGGAACCGCGTGGCGACCGCGGCCTCGGTGGGGGAGTTCGTCCTCTACCGCGCGCTCGGCGTGATCGGTCTCGCGGACCTGCAGAACCGCAGGTTCCAGGCGCTGCAACCGCCGGACACCTGGCGGGGAGTTCGCGTCACGACCCCGGGGCTGGTGCGCCGGGCCCACGACGACGGGCTGCGGGTGGACGTGTGGACCGTCGACGAGGAGGCGGACGTGCGCCGCCTGCTGGGGTGGGGGGTCGACGGGATCATGACCGACCGGCCCGACGTGCTCGCCCGGGTGCTCGGCCGGGTGCCGGCCTGAGCGCGGTTCACGCGGACTTGCGGACCTCCGCCAGCACGAGGTCGACGGCGGTGTCGCGGTCCAGGGTGACGCCGGCCTCGCGCAGCACCCGGGCCGCGTTGCCGTCGGGGCGGCCGAGGATCGCCAGCAGCATGTGCTCGGTGCCGATGTAGTTGTGCCGCAACGACAACGCTGCCTTCAGGGAGTCCTCGAGAACCTTCTTCGCGCTGCGCTCGAAGGGGATGTGGGACGGCGCCCCGCGCCCGAACGGCCTGCGGCGGCGCGGTACGCGTTCCAGGGCGCCCGGTCCGAACACCTCCTCGGCCCGGCGGCGCACCTCGTCGAGGTCGATGCCCAGGGACCGCAGCGCCTCGGCGTCCTCGTGGGGGGTTCCGTGCCACCGGACGAGGTCGCGGACGGCGGTGGCGTCGGCACCGGAGCGGCTCAGGATCCGCTGGGCGACCGAGGGGGTGTCGAGGACGCCGAGCAGCACGTGCACGTCGCCGATGCGGTCGTGCTGCAACTGTCGGGCCTCGTCCTGGGCGGCGATGACCGCGACCCGGGCGTTCTTCGTGAAGCGTTCGAACACGGAGTCCTCCTGGGAGTTCAGATCCGGCGGGAGTGCTTCTTGTGGACGGCCTGCTTGGTGACGCCGAGCGCGTCGGCGATGTCGGCCCACGACCACCCCAGGCGGCGGGCCTGGGCGACCTGCAGGTCCTCGAGCTGCTCGAGCAGGCGGCGCAGCGCCGCGACGGCCCGCAGGCCGATCGCGGGGTCGGGGTCGGTCCCGCGGGTGACCAGGGTCTCCTGGCCGGCCGTTTCACTCATGGGGTCAACTGTGGTTGACGAACGGCGATCCGTCAACCCCTGTTGACGACCGGGTCGGGGCGGCCCTGCGGGACGTCCGCCGGGGTGCTGCGCTCAGACGACGGCTCGGCCCTCCGCGTCCACGACCACGACCTCCAGCCCCTCGACGTGGAAGGGGGCCAGGGAACGCGCGTCGGCGGAGTCGTCGGTCACCAGCGTCCACCCCGGCTGCAGCCGGGCCCAGGCGTGGAAGGGACGGTGGCCGAGCTTGCCGGCGTGGGCGAGCACGTAGACCCGTCCGGCGCGGCGGGCCATGAGTTCCTTGAGCCGGGTCTGACGGTGGTCGGCCTCGCAGATCCCGTCCTCGGCGGTGACGCCGTCGGCGCCCAGGAACACCCGGTCGGCGGTGACCCGTTCCAGGTTGGCCTCGGTGAAGGGGCCGATGAACCCCTGGCTCACGTGGCGCAGTTCGCCGCCGAGCGAGATCACCTCCACGTCGTCGGCCTCGGCCAGCGCCTCCAGCGCGGTGAGCCCGACGGTGACCGCCGTCAACGACGTGTGGGTGCGCAGTTCGTGGGCGAGGGCGCCGACGGTGGTGCCCGCGTCGAGCAGGACGGTCTCGCCCGCGAGCACCTGCGCCGCGGCCCACCGGGCGATCCCGCGCTTGGCCGCGTAGGCCTCGCCCGTGCGCTGGCGCAGGGTCTCCTCGGGATGGGCGGTCGTGGGCACCGCGCCGCCGTAGGTGCGGGTGACCAGGCCCTCCTCGGTGAGCTTGGCCAGGTCCCGGCGGATGGTGGAGGCGGTGACGCCGAACCGGAGGGACAGTTCCTCGACGCTGGCCAGGCCGGACGTGCTGGCCAGGTCCAGGATCCGCTGCCGGCGCTCGCGCGAGGACAGGCTGGTCGACTCCGGTTCCAGGGTGCTCATGCGGGAACGGGTTCGCGGGGGCGCTCGGCCGGCGGGGTCGCCGCGAGTTCCACGGCCTGGCGCAACGCCTCGATCATGCTGCCGACCTCCACCTTGCCGCTGCCGGCGATGTCGAACGCCGTGCCGTGGTCGACCGACGTGCGGATCACGGGCAGCCCCACGGTGATGTTGACCCCCGCCTCGATCCCCAGCACCTTCACCGGGCCGTGCCCCTGGTCGTGGTACATGGCGACCAGGAGATCGTAGTCACCGCGCCCACCCAGGAAGAAGGCGGTGTCGGCGGGCAGCGGGCCCACGGCGTCGACGCCGGCGGCACGGGCCGCCTCGATGCCGGGCGTGACCTTCTCGGCCTCCTCGCCGTAGCCGAACAGCCCGTTCTCCCCGGCGTGCGGGTTGATGGCGCACACGCCGATCCGCGGCGAGGCGATCCCGGCGCGGACCAGCGCGTCGTGGCCGCGGCGGATCGTGCGCTCGACCAGGCCCGGCTCGATCCTGGCCACCGCGTCGATGAGCCCGATGTGGGTCGTGACGTGGATGACCTTGATCTTCGGCGTCGTGAGCATCATGGAGACCTCCTCGACACCGGTGAAGTGGGCCAGCAGCTCGGTGTGACCGGGGTAGAGGTGGCCCGCCGCGTGCAGGGCCGCCTTGTTCAGCGGAGCGGTGCAGATGGCCTGGACCTCACCGGCCACGGCCAGTTCGCAGGCGATCCGCACGTACTCGTGCGCAGCGTGCCCGGCCTCGGGGGAGATCCGTCCCCAGGGCAGGTCGGCCGGCAGCAGCTGCGGGTCGATGACGTTGATCCGTCCCGGCGTGAACTCGGCGTCCGCGACGCGCTCGACGGGCACGACCTCGACCGTCAGGCCGAGGGCCTGCGCGCCCAGGCGCAGGCGGTGCGCGTCGCCGACGACGACGGGCCGGCCGTCGCGGTAGGCGGCCTCGTCGACGAGGGCGCCGACGGTGACCTCGGGGCCGACGCCGGCGCCGTCGCCCATCGTCACCGCGACGACGGGGCGGGTGTCGGCGTCGGCCCGGGAGCTGGTCTGGGTGCTGGTCATGGCGTCTCCTGCGATCGGGGTGGTGGGGTCGGTGCCGCGCAGCGCGCGGACCGCGGTGACGAGTTCGGCCAGGACGGCGGGACCGCCGAAGCTGCCGGGTTTGGTGGCGACGAGGCGACCGTCCTCGGCGGTGCTCACCACCGCGCCGTGGGCGACCTGGCCCACCGGGCGCAGCCGCCGGACGCCGAGGCGGTCCAGGACCGCCCGCGCGGTCTCCCCGCCGGTGAGGACCAGGTCGTGCCCGCCCGCGACGCGGACGGTGCGCTCGGCCAGTTCGGCCACCGCCGTCCGCGGGTCGCGCCGGGTGGCGCCGAGGGTGAGCAGGTGCTCGACGTCGGTTCCGGGCGGGGACCCGTGCGTGCCGGCCGCCGCGACCTCCACGGCGAGCCGTTCCGGGTCCGACGACCGCAGGTGCGCGATCTGCGCAGCAGCCGCCGACGAGCCGCTGCCCACGGCGACGGTCACCGGCCGCGGGCGCCCTCCGCCGCCGGGCCGCGGGGGGCCTCCGGTGACGAGCCCGGTCTCGGCGGCGGCCGCGACCAGGCCCGCGGTCCCCACGAGGGCGACCCGTCGTCCCGTCGCCCCGGTGGCCTGCCCGGTGGTTCGCGCGGTGGCCTGCACGGCGGCCGCAGCCGCCGTGCGCAGGTCCTCGTCCGTCTCGCCGTCCAGGACCAGCAGGTCCCCGGCCGGCAGCCGCCACTGCGGCGAGCGCAGCGTCGGCAGGTCGACGTGGACGGCCCCGGTCAGGCCGAAGGACTCGTCGAGACGTTCCGGCGGGGAGCCGGGCTCGAGCTCCCACAGGTCGGTGCCGGCGAGCGGCCTGCCCGCCACGAGCGGCCGGCCGTCGACCACCGTCCGGCCCAGGGCGGGCAGCGCCCCGGCCAGGACGACGTCGAACCCGTTGTCGCGCAACGTGCGGAGGGTGAGGGCGACGTGCCCGCGCCACAGCGAGTCGATCTTCACCAGCACGACGCGCAGCCCGGCGTGCGTCAGCACCCCGCGCAGCCGGGTGCCGGCCCCGGCCGCGTCGAGAGCGCGGGAGTCCAGGTCGACGACCGTCGCCCCGCCCTGGCCCTCGGCGGCGGGGACGGGGAGGCCGGTCCCGGCGAGCAGCACCTCACTGCCCACGCCGCGCACCAGCAGGGCGCCGGCCACCTCCGCGGCCCCGGACAGGTCGTCGGCCAGCACCCACCCGATGGTGGGGCACGCCCCGGTCGAGGCGACCGGTGTGCCCGGGGGTGTGGCTGTCGTCATGTGCGTCCCTCCGCTGGCTCCGTCGCCGTGGGTGCTGGCGTCGATCGTGACACAACCTGCGCGATCCGCGCCAGCCCGTTGCGCGGACCACGCAGATGGGTGCACAGTGGTCCCGCCCCACCGGCGAGGCGCCTCCCCGTGTCGACGTCGGACCCGACTGCAGAGTCGACCGAAGGGTCAACGATGACCGAACCGATGAGCCACCGCTCACCCCGTCCGGCGCCCCGGACGGCCGCCCCGACGCCGCTCCCGGCCGCCGGGCGCCCGGTGTCCCGCCGCACCCTGCTCGCCGCGGGCGGCGCGGGACTGGGACTGGGGGCGCTGACGGGGTGCGCCGGCCCGACCGGCGCCTCCGGACCGGGCACGCTGACCCTGGCGCTGAACCGGTCGCTGGTGAGCCTGGACAACAAGCTCAACCAGTTCGACGCCGCGGTGACGGTGCAGCGCGCGGTCCGGCAGGCGCTGACCGAGATCGGCACCGACGTGAAACCGCACCTGGTGCTGGCCGAGAGCTTCGAACCCACCGCGGACACCCGGTGGACCGTGCGGTTGCGCCCCGAGGCCTGCTACTCCGACGGTTCCCCGGTCACCGCGCAGGACGTCGCCGCCGCCGTGGCCGCCTACGCGGCCACCGACGCCAGCTTCGTGATGTCGTTCTTCCCCGAGGTCCCGACGGTGAACGTGGTCGACGACCGCACGCTCACCCTGGACACCGAGCGGCCGCTGCCGACGCTGGACGCCCTGATGAGCAACCTCCTCATCACCCCGGCGGCGGCCAACGCCCCGGAGGAGCTGCAGGACGGTCTGGGGTCCGGGCCCTACCGGATGACGTTCCACGACCGGGGGACCGGGACGTACACGCTCGAGCGGAACCCGAACTACTGGGGGGAACCCGGCCTCGTCGAGACCGTCGACGTCCGGTTCCAGCCCGAGGAGTCCAGCCGCATCATCGCGATCCGCAGCGGCGAGGTCGACGTCATCGACTCCATCAGCCCGGACGCCGCCCAGCAGTTGCGCGGGCTGCCCGGCATCGAACTCCTCGAGACGCCCAGCCTGCGGTTCAACCAGATCTTCTACAACTTCCGCAAACCCCCCGGTCACCCGCTGGCCGACCCCCGCGGCCGGCAGGCGCTGAGCATGGCCATCGACGGTGAGACCCTGGTCAACGAGGTGCTCGCGGGCACCGCCGTGCAGGCCGAGGGCGTCGTCACGTCCAACCAGGCCGGTTACGTCAAGACCGGTGAGTACGTCTACGACCCCGGGGCGGCGAGGAAGATGCTCGCCGCCCTGAACGCGCAGGACCTCGAGATCACCATCATCTGGGAGAGCGGGGAGTTCCCCGGCGACACCTTCGTCATGGAGGCGCTCGTCGAGATGTTCGGCGACATCGGCGTCCGCGCCCGGTTGCAGGAGTTCCAGCCCGGTGGCGACATCATGAGCTGGCGGCAGGGCCGGGCCGGGGACTGGGACCTGCTCGGCAACGGCATCCCCGGCCCGACCGGTCAGGCCATCGTGATGCTGCAGGGGATGTACGCGGGAACCGCCGAGAAGGAGGCCACCCGCGACACCTACCAGGGGTACGTCGTCCCCGAGGTCACCGACCTCATCGCCGCCGCCGCGTCCGAGGCCGACCCGGTGCTGCGGCAGGAGCTGACCGCCAAGGCCCAGCAGGCCGTCTGGGACACCTGGCCCTGCGCCTGGCAGTTCAACCCCAAGGCGATCCTGGCCCACCGCCGGCGGGTTCGGGGGATCGACCTCTCGCCCGCCAACAACTACCGCCTCACCGCGGTCGACCTGAGGAGCTGACGGCGTGGTCACGTACGTCCTCAAACGCGTGGGACAGGGTCTGCTCACCGTGTTCCTCGTCGTCTCCACCGTCTTCGTCCTGATCCGGCTGGCCCCCGGGGACCCGGCCCGCGCCTACGCCGGTCCGCTGGCCACCACCGAGCAGCTGGACCAGGTGCGGGAGCGGTTCGGCCTCGACGACCCGCTCGGCACCCAGTACCTCGCCTTCCTCGGTCAGGTCCTGCGCGGGAACCTCGGGGAGTCCTACAGCTTCCAGTCCCCGGCGCTGTCCGTGGTGGCCGACCGCCTGCCCTACACCCTCACCCTGTCCTGCGCGGCCATCGTCATCGCCGCCGTCGTCGCCATCCCGCTGGGGGTGTGGATGGCGCGCCGCCGGGACAGCCGGGGCGAACTGGGCGCGAACGTGGCCACCATCGCCGGTCAGTCCATGCCGGACTTCTGGATCGGCATCCTGCTGCTCACGGTGTTCGCCGTCACCCTCCCGGTCCTGCCGGCCTCGGGTTTCACCACCTGGAGCGGCCTGCTGCTGCCGGCCGTCACCATCGCGATCCTGCAGATCGCGCTGCTGTCGCGGCTGGTCCGCCGCGAGATGGTCCTCAACCTCGCCGCCCCCTACTTCACCGTCGCCCGCTCGCGCGGGTACAGCGAGCGCCGGCTGGTCTGGCGCTACGCGATGGGCAACTCCGCCGTTCCCGTCTTCACCGCCCTGGGCACCCGTTTCGCCGCCATGCTCAACGGTGTCGTCGTCGTGGAGGTCGTCTTCGCCTGGCCCGGCGTCGGTTCGCTCGTGGTCCGGGCCCTGGAGACGCGCGACTACCCGCTGATCCAGGCGACCGTGCTGATCACCTCCGTCCTGGCCGTGGGCGTGCAGCTCCTGGTCGACCTCCTCTACCCGCTGCTCGACCCGCGGGTCCGACTCGGAAAGGCCGGCGCCGCATGACCCCGCCCAGCTCCAGCACCCTGGACCCCGTGACGCCGCGCACCAGCGCCGTCACCGCCCGGGACGTGGCCCGCGCCGCGACCACCCGGCTGCGCCGGGCCAACCGCACCAAGGTCGTCGCCGGCGCCCTGTGCGCGGCCCTGGTCGTCCTGCCCATCCTGCTGGTCAACCTCCTGCCGCTGCCCGATCCGAACGCCCAGGACCTCGGGGACCGCCTGCTGCCGCCGCTGAGCGCCGGGCACCTGCTGGGAACCGACCAGCTCGGCCGGGACCTGCTCTCGCGGGTCCTGCACGGCGGGCAGGTGTCGCTGACCGTCGGCGTCCTGGCCGTCGTCGTCTCCGGCGCCATCGGCCTGGTCCTCGGGTCCGCGGCCGGGTTCTTCGGCGGCCGGGTCGACACCGTCGTCTCCCGACTGCTGGAGGCGCAGATGTCACTGCCGCTGCTCATGATGCTGCTGCTGGTCGTGGCGCTGTTCGGGCAGTCCATCCCGATCATCACCCTCGTCATCGCGATCGCGCAGTGGCCCGAGGTGGCCCGGCTCACCCGCTCGCTGGTCCTCGTCGAACGGGAGAAGCCCTACGTCGCGGCGGCCCGCACGCTCGGGTTGCGCCGCAGCGGGATCCTGGCCAAGCACGTCGTGCCGAACGTGCTGCCGCAGACCATGCTGGTCGTCCTGCTGCTGCTCGCCCAGGCCGTGCTGCTGGAGAGCGCGCTGAGCTTCCTCGGCGCCGGCCCGCAGCGGCCGTTCGCCACCTGGGGCCGCATCGTCTCCGACGGCCAGGACTACATCGGCACCGCCTGGTGGCTGGTCACGGCTCCCGGCCTGGCGATCGTGCTGCTCGTCGTCGGGGTCAACCTGCTCGGCGACGCGCTGCGCGACGGCGCCGGGTCCGGGCTCGTGGCGCGGCTGCGGGCCCGCCGCACCCCTTCGCGCACCGCAGGCACCCCCGGGAGGAACTCGTGAGCTCCGCCAACGCGCTGCAGGCGCGCCCGCACACCGACGCCTCGACGAGGTCGGACGCCCCGCGTTCGGCTCCGCTGCTGGAGGTCCACGACCTGCAGGTCGAACTGATCACCGGCCGTGGTGTCGTCCGGGCCGTCGACGGGGTCTCCTTCACCGTCGACCGCGGCGAGACGGTCACCCTCATCGGCGAGTCCGGTTCGGGCAAGTCCACGACGGCCATGGCCGTGCTGCGGCTGCTGCCCGACGACCTCGCCGTGGTCTCCGGTTCGGTCGTCCTGGACGGCGTCGACGTCCTGACCGACGACCGCGCGCTGCGCGCGGTCCGCGGCCGGACCGTCGCCCTCGTCCCGCAGGACCCGATGACCGCGCTCAGCCCCGTGCACAGCATCGGCTCGCAACTGCGCGAGGCGGTCCGGCAGGCCGGTGCCGCCAGCGGGCGGGCCGCGGTGCAGGCCCGCGCGGTCCGGCTGCTGGAACAGGTGCACATCCCCGACGCGCCGGCCCAGCTGCGCAAGTTCCCGCACCAGTTGTCCGGCGGCATGCTGCAACGGGTGCTCATCGCCATGGCGCTGGCCAGCGAACCGCAGTTGATCGTCGCCGACGAGCCGACGTCCGCCCTGGACGTCACCGTGCAGGCGGGTGTCCTCGACCTGCTGATGGAACTGCAGGAGCAACGCGGGGTCGCGCTGCTGATGATCACCCACGACCTCGGGGTCGCCCGGCTGATCTCCGACCGCATCCACGTCATGCGCGCGGGGGTGTTCGTGGAGTCCGGGGAGGCCGAGGCGGTCGTGCACGACCCGCGCGAGGAGTACACCCGGGCCCTGCTCGCGGCGGTGCCGACGCTGGGGGACTGGGACGAGACGGAGGCCGAGAAGAGTGGGGGCCAGGAGGTGGGCGGTCGTGGCTGAACCCGCGTCGCAGGAGCCGCAGGAACTGCCGGAGGCGGTTCTCGAGGTCGAGGACCTCGTCGTCGAGTACGGCTCGGGGCGCACCGCCTTCCGCGCGGTCGACCGGGTCTCCTTCCGGGTGCGCCGGGGCACGACCCTGGCCGTGGTGGGCGAGTCCGGGTGCGGGAAGTCCACGGTGGCCAAGGCCGTCATGCGGCTGCTCGAACCCACCGGCGGCCGGATCCTGCTCGACGGGCAGGACATCGCGCACCTGCCCGAGCGGCGGCTGCGACCGCTGCGGCACCGGTGGCAGATGGTCTTCCAGGACCCCTACGGTTCGCTGGACCCGCACCTGAACGCCGAGGAGATCGTCACCGAGGCGCTGCGCATGCGCGGCAGGGGTTCCCGGGCCGACCACGCCACCCGCGTCCGGGAACTGTTCGACCTCGTCGGGCTGCCGGCCAGTGGGCTGGGCCGCCGGCCGGGGGAGTTCTCCGGTGGTCAGCGCCAGCGCATCGGCATCGCCCGGGCCCTGGCCAGCGAACCGGACCTGCTGCTGTGCGACGAGGCGACCAGCGCGCTGGACGTCTCGGTCCAGGCGCAGGTCCTGGAACTCCTGCGCACCGTGCAGCGCGAATCCGGCATCAGCTGCCTGTTCATCTCCCACAACCTGGGCGTGGTCCAGGGCATCAGCGACGACATCGTCGTGATGCGCCGGGGCGGCGTGGTCGAGTCGGGACCGACGGCCGACGTGCTGACCAGTCCCGGGCAGGAGTACACCCGGCGGCTGCGCCGGGCCGCGCTGGACCCCAGCGTCATGCAGGGCCGCAAACCCCGGCACCTCGTGCGGCAGGCGCTGAGCGCGTCCGCGTGAACCGACCAGACCAGGAGGAAACCGTGACGACTCAGCCCACCTCGCCCCCCGTGGCGTTCCGCGCCGCAGGGACGGCGGCCGAACTCGTCCTGGGGACGATGACCTTCGCCGACACCGTCGACGAGCAGACCGCGGGCCGGATGCTCGACGTGGCCCTGGCGCACGAGGTCACCTCGATCGACACGGCCAACGCCTACACCGGCGGGCGCACCGAGGAACTGCTGGGCCGGCTGCTGGCCGGGCGGCGCGACGAGGTCCGGCTCGCCTCCAAGGTCGGCATGCCGCACGCCGACGCCGGCGGCGACGCCCTGCTGTCCCCGGCGGCGGTGCGCCGGTGCGTCGAGGCGAGCCTGCGCCGCCTGGGCACCGACCGGCTGGACCTGCTGTACCTGCACCAGCCGGACCGTTCCAGCCGACTGGCGGACACCCTGTCGGCGGTGGCCGACCTCGTGACCGAGGGCAAGGTCCTGGCCCTGGGGGTGTCGAACTTCGCCGCCTGGCAGATCGGGGACGTCGAGACCACGGCCGCCGCCGTCGGTGCGCCGCGGCCCGTCGTCGCGCAGCAGCTGTACAACCTGCTGGCCCGGCGCATCGAGGAGGAGTACGTCGAGTTCGCCCGGACCCACGAACTGGCGACGATGGTCTACAACCCGCTCGGCGGTGGCCTGCTCACCGGGCGGCACCGGTTCGCCGACCAGCCCACCCAGGGACGTTTCGGGAACTCGGCGCTGGCCGCCATGTACACCCAGCGGTACTGGGACGCCGAGCTGTTCGCCGCCGTCGACCGGCTGAAGGCGATCGCCGACACGGCGGGGACGACGCTGGCCGAACTGGCCCTGCGCTGGACGGCGCACCAGCCCGCCGTGGACGCACTGCTGCTCGGTGGCTCGCGCAGCGAGCAGCTGGAGGCCAACATCGCCGCCGTCGCCCGAGGCCCCCTGCCGGCGGACGTGCTCGCCGCGTGCGACGAGGTGGGGGCCGCGCTGCGCGGACCCGCCCCCGCCTACAACCGCTGAACCACCCACCGAGGACCCCAGGAGGAACCGTGTCCGCCCCCACCGACCGACCCGATCCGACCACCTTCGCCGCCCGGGTACGGGCACGCGAGACCGTCGTGGGGTACTGGATCACCCTCGACGCCCCACCGGCCACCGAACGGGTGGCGCGGTTGGGGTACGACTACGTCGCCATCGACGCCCAGCACGGCCTGCTCGGCTACTCCGGCGTGCTGACCGGGCTGATGGCGGTCGACGCCGGCGGTTCGGCCGGCGTGGTGCGGGTCAGCGCCAACGACCCGACGGCCATCGGCAAGGCCCTCGACGCCGGGGCCCGGGCCCTCGTCGTCCCGCTCGTCGACGACGCCGCCGGCGCCGCGGCGGCCGTCCGTTCGGCCAAGTACCCGCCGCTGGGCGTCCGGTCCTACGGGCCCATGCGCTCCGGGCTGCGCGTCGGACCGGTCCCGGCGCAGGCGAACGAGCAGACCGCCGTGCTCGCGATGATCGAGACGGCCGACGGTCTGGCCAACGTCGAGGAGATCGCGGCCACCCCGGGGCTCGACGGCGTGTACGTCGGGCCGTCCGACCTGGCCATCGGCATCGGGGGCGCCTTCCCCGGTGACCCGGCGGTCCAGGAGGAGTTCGACGCCGCCCTGGAACGGGTCCGCAAGGCCGCCGAGGCAGCCGGGATCGCCGCCGGCATCCACACCCCCCACGGGAACGTGGCCCGCCGGCGGCTGCAGGAGGGCTGGACGTTCGTGACGGTCGCCAGCGACGTCGTGCACCTGGAGGCCGCCGCCCGGGACCACCTGCAGACGGCTCGCCGGAGCGGGGACCAGGCGTGAGCGTCGACGCGATCGGAACCCTGCACCTGCCCGAGGTCCCCTCCGACGTGGAGTTCACCGGCACCCTGCAGGCCTCCGGGAACCTGCGCCACGGTTTCCTGCCCGCCCCGACGGTGCAGTGCCACGCGGCCAACCTCGCCCTCCTGCCCACCGGTGAGCTGGCCTGCACGTGGTTCGGCGGGACCCAGGAGGGTGTCGCCGACATCGACGTCTGGCTGTCCCGGCTGGCACCGGGCAGCGACGTCTGGTCCACCCCCGAGCGCTTGTCCGGTGATCCCGACCGCTCGGAGCAGAACCCCGTGCTGTGGACCACCCCCACCGGTGAGGTGTGGTTGCTGCACACCGCCCAGCACGCCGGGAACCAGGACACCGCCGAGGTCCGCCGCCGGATCTCGACCGACGGTGGCCGGACGTTCGGGCCGACCGGGACGTTCGTCCCGGCCGACGGGGGAGGGGGCGTCTTCGTCCGCCAGGTGCCGGTCGTGACCCGCAGCGGACGCTGGATCCTGCCGCTGTTCCGCTGCCCGGTGACACCCGGTGCGCGCTGGCGCGGGGACGACGACGACAGCGTCACCCTCGTCTCCGACGACGCGGGCGCCACGTGGCGGCAGGTCGACGTCCCCGCCAGCCGCGGCATGGTGCACATGAACATCGCGGTACGCCCCGACGGGACGCTGGTCGCCCTGTACCGCAGCCGGTTCGCCGACGCCGTCCACCGCTCGGAGTCCTCCGACGACGGGGACACCTGGTCGGCGCCCGAACCCACCCCGGTGCCCAACAACAACTCCTCCGTCCAGGTCACCACCGCACCCGACGGCCGGTTGCTGCTGGTGCACAACCGCATCCGGGCCACCGACGACTCACCGCGGCGGGAGTCGCTGTACGACGAGATCGACGACCTCGGCGTCGCCGGGCAGCAGGAGTCCGCACCGGTGGAGCACACCGGTGGTGGTGCGGTGTGGGGCACACCGCGAGCGCCCCTGTCCCTGGCCGTCTCCCGGGACGGCGGTTCCACCTGGCCCGTCTGCGTCGACCTGGAGACCGGTGACGGGAACTGCTTGACGAACGACTCCCGCCAGGGCGCCAACCACGAACTGTCCTACCCCAGCGTCCTGGTCACCGACGAGGACGGGACGGCCGTCGTCCACGTGGCCTACACCTGGCACCGGCGGGCGATCCGGTACGCGCGGTTCCCGCTGGCGGCGCTGGGCGGGGCCGGGTGAGTCCGCTCGCCGTCGTGACGGGGTCCAGCTCGGGGATCGGCCGGGCCGTCACCGAGCACCTGCTGACCGCGGGGTGGGCGGTGCGCGGGTTGTGCCGGCGCGATCCCGGGATCGACGCGCTCGACTGGGTCGCGACGGACCTGAGCCGCCCGGGGTCGGTCGCCGACGCGGTCGCGGACCTGCCCGCCGTCGACGCGGTGGTGCACGCGGCGGGTTTCCAGCGGACGAACCCGCTGGGGAACCTGCGCGCCGCGGACCTGCAGGAGATGTTCGACGTCCACGTGGCCGCGGGCGCCGTCCTCGTCGACGCGCTCGTCGACCGGATCACCGACGGCGGGCGGGTGGTGCTCATCGGCAGCCGGACGATGACCGGCGTCGCCGGCAAGAGCCAGTACTCGGCGACGAAGGCGGCGCTGGCGGGCATGTCGCGCAGCTGGGCCGCCGAACTGGCTCCCCGGCGCATCACCGTGAACGTGGTGGCGCCGGGACCGACCGCCACCGCCATGACCGAGGACCCCGGCCGGGCCGGGACCCCGGTGAAGGTCCCGCCCCTGGGTGCCCTGGTGGCGGCGGACGACGTGGCCGCGCTGGTCGGTTTCGTCGTGGGCCCCGCGGGCAGGTCCATCACCGGGCAGGTGCTGACGATCTGCGGAGGCGCCTCGCTCTGACCGCCGGCCCAGCCGGTCAGGTCGACGTGCACCCGGGCCACGGGCCGCAGGGGCTCGCGCGGGGACGCCCCCGGTCGGCCTCAGGGTTCGTGCGGTGTCAGCTCGCGCAGCGAATCACCGCCGTCGACGAACACCCGCCCGCCCGGGGCGAGGACGGCCACGACGCGTTCCAGCGCCCGCCGCCCCGCCTCCGGGTGCCGGCCGTCCAGCGCCCCCACCCGGACGGCGAAGACCACGTCGAACGGCTCGTCGCCCTCCTCGGGGGTGAAGTCCTCGATCGCGCACTGCCGCAGGCGCAACCGGCCGTCGGCGAGTTCGTCGGCGCAGCCGCGCCGGGCCTGCTCCACGGCCCTGGCCGAGCGGTCGATGGCCAGGACGTGCCCGGTCGTCAGCCGCTGGGCGACCGCGCGCGCCGCGGCACCCGGACCGCAGCCGATCTCCAGGACCCGCGCGTCGGGGGTCAGTGGCAGGGCGTCGACGATCTGGGCGAGGCGGGGCGAGAGGCCGTCCACGTCCGCCAGGTTATTGCGCCGCGGGTCCGGGCGCGATGGGCTGGACGTCGTGGACCCCGAGGTGGGTCCCGGGGCGCATCCCGAGGTGCCGGCCGGGCTGTGCGCGAGTCCCGTCCTCGCCGGGGACGAGGGTCGTCGCCGGCCGGCGGTCCCCGCCGCCGCCGGCGTTCCTTCCACGCGGCAGGAGGCACGGGCGATCGCGGGAACCGTCGCGGACGCCCGTGGGACCGTTCCCGGAGCCCGGGTGGGCTCGCGCAGCGGTGCGCCGCCGGACTCGCCGGGCTCACCGAGGACCCGGTGCGGTGCCGGGTGCTGCTGGAGGAACTCCTGGGGTGGTCGAGGCGGTCGCGCGGAGGGTGAGGGCGCCGCGGAACCCGGGGCGGTCGTGATCGTTGCCCAGACGTGGGTGGTGCGGGAGTCGAGGAGCTGGCCCGGTCGCTGGTCGGGCGCGGTGGTGGCACCGTCGAGCGTCCGCTCGCCGGCGGCGGGACGTTCCCCCTGGCGTACGTGCGGTCCGGCCCGGTCACCTCCCGGCCGGTGCTGTTCGTCCCCGGTGGCCCCGGGCTGGCCTCCGTCGTCCCGTACCTGCGGTTCCGGGCGCAGGCGGCCCGGCGGGGCCTGGACGTCCTGATGGTCGAGCACCGGGGGACCGGTCTGTCCCGGCGCGACCACGGCGGTCGTGACCTGCCGGTGGACGAGGTCACGGTGGAGGCGGCGGCCGACGACCTCGCGGCCGTCCTGGACGCGGTGGGGGTCGAGCGGGCGGTCGTGCACGGCAGTTCCTACGGCAGCTACCTCACCCAGGTCTTCGGCGTGCGGCACCCGCACCGGGTGGCCGCGATGGTGCTGGACTCACCGATGCTGTCCGTCGAGGGTGACCTCGCCGTCTCACGCGCGTACCGGCGACGGTTGTTCTGGAACGGTGCGGACCCCGCGACGGCCGAGGTGGCCACCGTCGTGCGCGCCGCCGCGGCGGCCGGGGTGCCGATGGCGGAACTGGTGGCCGTGACGCAGGTCGTCCACGAGTTCGCCGGCCCCGAGGTGCTGCGCCGGTTGCTGCTGGCCCGCACCGCGGACCGGCTGGGGCGCACCTGGCGGCGCGTCGTGCGGCTGGGTCGTGAGGAGTTCGAGGGCCCGGGGACGCCCTACGTCCACGAGCCCGACCTGGTCGCCGGGATCGCCTACGGGCAGCTCGGTTTCGGCCTCCCGCCCGACGGCGGGCCGATGGACCCGCAGCTGGTGTTCGCCGACGCCGCGGAACGGGCCCCGGCCTTCCGCGGTGAACCCCTCGACCTGCCCTCGGTGGTTCCGGGGTTCACCTGGCCCACGGTCGTCGTCTCCGGGGACCGGGACCTGCGCACCCCCCGGCCCGTGGCCGAACGGCTCACCGGACTGGTCCCGGGGGCCGTCCTGGTTCCGCTGGCCGGCCTGGGGCACAGCGCGCTGGACACCCACCAGCTCGCCGCGCTGCACATCGCCCACGCCGCCGTGGCCGGCGCGACCGACCGGCTACCCGCCCTCGCCGGCCGTCTCGCGGCCCTGCCCGGCCGGGGCCCGTCCCGGCTCGTCGGCACCGCGGTGGCCGCCGTCGTCACCGCGGCCAGCACCCTGCGGCCCGTGTGACCTACTCACCCTCGGCCAGCACGAAGGGGTGCACCGAGTCCGCTCCGGCGCGGCGCAACTGCCGCGCCGCGACCGTCAGGGTCCACCCGCTGCGGGTCCGGTCGTCGACGAGCAGGACCTTGCGTCCCGCGACCACCTCGGGTTCGGGCAGGTCGAACCGGCGGGCGACCTGGGCCAGCCGGTGCGCGGAGTTCACGTCCGTCCGCGTCGGGGTGTCCTCGAGCAACCGGAACGTCGTCAGCAGCGGCAACCCGGTGTACTTCGCGAGGCCACCGGCCAGGTGCGCGACCAGCTGCGGGTGGGACGCCGAGCACATCGCGACGATCCCGTCGAGCCCGAGGTCGCGGGCCCAGTCGTCCAGGACCGCCGCGGCGGCGTGCCGCAGCGGCACCGGCGTCTCGCCGTCGGGAACTCCCGGGGCGAACAACTCGCGGACGGCGTTGCCCCAGCCCAGGTCGGTGACGCGGGCCACCGCACGTCCCGTCGCGGGCTGCTCGGCCGGTGCGATGCGTCCCGAGACCGGCACGCCCAGCGACTTCATCCCCGAGGGCCACATCTTCTTCGGTTCCAGCGGAACCCCCGGCCGGTCCAGGTCGGCGCCGGCCTGGGAGACCGCCACCTCGTCGACGTCGCGCGCCACCTCGAAACCCCCGCAGTTGTCGCAGCGCCCGCACGGCGCGGCGTCGGGGTCGTCCAGGGCGCGGCGCAGGAACTCCAGCCGGCACCCCGTCGTCGCGACGTAGTCGACCATCGCCTGCTGCTCGACCTCACGGGTCTGGCTCACCCGCGCGTACCGCTCGGCGTCGTAGGCCCACTCCTGACCCGTCGCCTGCCACCCGCCGCGCACCCGGCGGACCGCGCCGTCCACGTCGAGGACCTTGAGCATCATCTCCAACCGGTTGCGCCGCAGGGTGACCCGACTCTCCAGCGCTTGCGTCGACATCGGCTCACCCGCATCACCCAGCACGCTCAGCGCCAGCCGCACGTCCTCCTCGGCGGGGAACCCGATGGAGGCGAAGTAGCGCCAGATGTCCCGGTCCTCCGCCCCGGGCAGCAGCACCACCTCGGCGTTGTCGATGCCGCGGCCGGCGCGCCCCACCTGCTGGTAGTAGGCGATCGGGGAACTCGGCGCGCCCAGGTGCACGACGAAACCCAGGTCGGGCTTGTCGAAACCCATGCCCAGGGCGCTCGTCGCGACGAGCACCTTGACGCGGTCGTTGACCAGGTCGTCCTCGGCCTGCAGCCGTTCGGCGGCCTCCGTCTGCCCCGTGTAGGCGACGGCCTCGATCCCGTGCGCCCGCAGGTGGGTCGTGACGTCGGCCGCGGCCGAGACCGTGAGGACGTAGACGATCCCTGACCCGGGCAGTTCCGGCAGGTGCTGCACCAGCCAGGCCAGCCGGTGGGCGTGCGAGGGCATCCGCACCACGGCCAGGCGCAGCGACTCGCGGTCCAGCGAACCCCGCAGCACCAGGACGTCCTCCAGCGTCCGGGTGCCCGTGACGGACAGCTGCTCGGCGACGTCGGCCGTCACCCGCGCGTTGGCCGTCGCCGTGGTGGCCAGCACGGGGATGCCGTCGGGCAGGTCGGCCAGCAGCGTCCGGATCCGGCGGTAGTCCGGGCGGAAGTCGTGGCCCCAGTCGGACACGCAGTGCGCCTCGTCCACGACGAGCAGACCCGTCGTCGCGGCCAGCTGGGGCAGGACCTCGTCCCGGAAGCCGGGGTTGTTCAGCCGTTCGGGGGAGACCAGCAGCACGTCGACCGCGCCGGCCCGCACCTCGTCGTAGACCCGGCCCCAGTCCTCGGCGTTGGTGGAGTTCACCGTCACCGCGCGCACCCCGGCCCGCTCGGCGGCCGCGATCTGGTTGCGCATCAGCGCCAGCAGCGGGGAGACGATGACCGTCGGCCCGGCCCCGCGCGCACGCAGCAGCGCCGTGGCCACGAAGTACACCGCGGACTTGCCCCAGCCCGTGCGCTGGACGACCAGCGCCCGGCGGCGGTGCGCCACGAGCGCCTCGACGGCCGTCCACTGGTCCTCGCGCAGGCTCGCGCCGGCGTTCCCGACGAGTCGGCGCAGGACCTCCTCGGCCTCGGCGCGCAGCACGGCGGGATCGGACTGGACCGTGGATCCGGGGCTGACCTGGGTGGGCATGGCGACGATGCTGCCACCGCCCCCGGACACGGCCCGCCCGGCGCAGGGGCTGTCCACGGGCCGGCCCTCGAGGGCGCCCTGTGCACTCGCGACCCCCGACCGCCCCCGCCGCTTCCTCCGCCCCGCTTCCCCGCCCGGCGGCGCCGAGCGCGGCCGGGACGGCGCTGTCGGTCCCGGCCCAGGAGGGGAGCCGGGGACCCGTCCGGCCGAACACCCCGGGGGCCGGGGCGACGGGGCCGGGCCCCGGTGCTTGACTGCCGGGGTGCGCTACGTCGTCATCGGGGCAGGGGCCATCGGCGGGACCATCGGGGGGCGCCTGGGCCAGCACGGTCACGAGGTCGTCCTCGTCGCCCGTGGCGCCCATGCGGACCGGCTGCGACGCAAGGGCTTGCGGCTGCTGACCCCGACCGGGCCGGTGGAGCTGCACGCCCCGGTCGCCAACTCCCCGGCCGACGTCGTCCTGACTCCCGACGACGTCCTCGTGCTGGCCGTCAAGGTGCAGGACGCCGCCGGGGTGCTCGCCGACTGGGCGGCAGCACCGGTCGGCGACTCCACCGCCGGGCAGGTCCTGCCGATCGTGTGCGCCCAGAACGGGGTGGAGGGCGAACGGCTGGCCCTGCGCTGGTTCCGCCGGGTCGTCGGGGTCTGCGTCTACCTGCCCGCCAGCCACCTCGAACCCGGGGTCGTCATCTCCGAGGGCACCCCCGTCTCCGGCGGGTTCGTCCTGGGCCGCTACCCCCGCGGGCGGGACGGGCTGGTCGAGCAGATCGCGGCCGACCTGGCCGACGCGGGCTTCGCGACGACCGTCAGCGACGACGTCATGGCCGCCAAGCGCGGCAAGCTGCTGGACAACACCGGCAACGCCGTCGACGCGGTCTGCCGGCCGGGGCAGGGCTGGGACGACCTGCGCCGCCAGGCCCGGGAGGAGGGTGCCGCGGTGCTGGCCGCCGCCGGAACCCCGCCGCTGGGCCGCGAGCAGGCCCTGCCGCAGCTGGCCGAGCTGGGGTTCCACGCCGAGGCCGTCGCCGGCGCCGAGCGGCTGGGGTCCTCCAGCTGGCAGAGCCTGCACCGCGGCGGTTCCGTCGAGACCGACTGGCTCAACGGCGAGATCGTCCACCTGGGCCGGCTGCACGGGGTCCCGACGCCGGTCAACGAGGCGTTGCAGGTGCTCGCCGACGCCTCGGTGCGACGAGGGCTGGGGCCGCGGGCCTTCGACGTGGCCGACGTGCTGCGCCTGGCCGGCGACCTGCCCGGACCCGCCCCGGCCGAACCCCGCGCACTCGACCGGGAACGGGCCTGAGAAGCTGACCGGCATGCGCGTCGACCACGTGGGCTTCGCCGCGGGGCCGGAGGGCCTGCAGGAGACCGCCCGGTCCCTGGCGGCGCGACTCGGCGTGCGCGTGGTCGACGGCGGCCCGCACCCGCGCTTCGGGACCCGCAACGTCGTCCTCCCGCTGTCGCGGGGCAGCTACGTCGAGGTCGTCGAGGTCCTCGACCACCCCGTCGCCGACAAGGCCCTGTACGGACGCGCCGTGCGCCAGCACACCGAGGCCGGTGGCGGCTGGTTCGCCTGGGCGGTGACCGTCGACGACCTGGCGGGCTACGCCGCCCGGCTGGGCGAACCGGCCGAGGAGGGCGTCCGCCGCCGGCCGGACGGCGTCGAACTGCGCTGGCGGCAGATCGGCGTGCCCGCGCTGCACACCGAACCCCAGCTGCCGCTGCTCATCGAGTGGGACGGGCCGGCCACCCAGCACCCGTCCTCCCTCTCGCTGGCCGGGGGGACGCGGCTGGCGGGACTGACCATCGCCGGGCAGCGCGACCGGGTGCGCAACTGGCTGGGCCTTCCGCCGGAGTTCAGCACCGTCGAGGTCGACTTCACGTGGATCGACGTGGTGGGCAGCCCCCGCGCCACGGGACTGCGGTCGGTCACGTTCGAGACGCCGCGCGGCACCATCGAGATCTGATGGACTGGCTGCCCGACTGGGCCCCCTCCGTCACGGCCTCGGCGGTGGTGCTGCTGCTGGTCGACCTCGTCGTGCGCCTGACCGCCATCGCCGTCGTGCCGGTCAACCGCCGGCCCAGTTCGGCCCTGGCCTGGTTGCTGACGATCTTCTTCATCCCCTACGTCGGGGTCGTCGCGTTCCTGCTCATCGGCAACCCGAAGCTGCCGCGCTCGCGCCGGCGCAAGCAGCGTGAGATCAACCAGCTCATCCTCGACTCCACCAAGGGCATGGACCTGGTCTCCAACGACCACCCGTGGCCGTCGTGGCTGGCCGGGATCGTCGAGCTGAACCGGAACCTGGGGTCCATGCCGCTGGTCGGCGGGAACTCCGCGCACCTGGTCGGCGAGTACGACGAGGCGATCCGGGCGATGGCCCGTTCGATCGACGACGCCCGCGAGTACGTCCATGTCGAGTTCTACATCATGACCAAGGACGCCACGAGCGAGCCGTTCTTCACCGCCCTCCAACGCGCCGTCGAACGCGGGGTCAAGGTCCGCGTGCTGCTGGACCACCTCGGGTCGCTGCGCTACCCCGGCTACCGCCGCACCGTCCGGTTCCTCGACGGGGTCGGGATCGAGTGGCACCCGATGCTGCCGGTGCAGCTGCACAAGCTGAAGTACCAGCGGCCGGACCTGCGCAACCACCGCAAGCTCCTCGTCGTGGACGGCGACGTCGCCTGGGTCGGGTCGCAGAACGTGCTGGACCGCAGCTACAACAAGCGCGGCAACGTCAAGCGCGGGCTGCAGTGGCAGGACCTCATGGTCCGGCTGGAGGGCCCCGTGGTGTCCGGGGTCGAAGCCATGTTCATCACCGACTGGTACTCCGAGACCGACGAACTGCTGCAGAACGAGCGCCCCGAGGTGTCCCCGGTCGGTTCCCCCGGCCGGCTGGAGTGCCAGGTCGTCCCCAGCGGTCCGGGGTTCGACGGGGAGAACAACCTCAAGCTGTTCAACGCGCTGCTGTACTCCGCCCAGCGGCGCATCTCGATCACCAGCCCGTACTTCGTGCCCGACGAGTCGATGCTGTCGGCGATCACGACGGCCGCCGAACGCGGGGTCGACGTCGAACTGTTCGTCTCCGAGTACGGCGACCAGTTCTTCGTGCACTACGCCGAGTGCTCCTACTACGAGGACCTGCTGCGCGCCGGGGTGCGCATCCACCGCTACCCGGCGCCGTACGTGCTGCACGCCAAGCACATGACCGTCGACGAGGAGGTCGCCGTCATCGGTTCCTCGAACATGGACATGCGCTCGTTCCTGCTCGACCTCGAACTCACCCTCATGGTGTGTGGGCGGGAGTTCTCCGACGACCTGCGCCGGGTCGAGGACGAGTACCGGGCCCGGTGCACCGAGCTCACCCTGGAGCAGTGGCTGGCCCGGCCGCGCTGGGACGTCATCAAGGAGAACGTGGCGCGGCTGACGTCGGCCCTGCAGTGATCCGCAGGTGGACGACCGGGGTGCTGACCCCGGAGTGCGACCGGAGAACGAGCATGTCGGCACCGGCTGACCCGCACCCACAGCGATCAAGGATCCACCAGTCGTTGGCCCCGAGTCGGATCCTCGATCGCCGAGGACGGGAGGGACGTCGCCGCGACCCGTGCCCCGGTAGGGCCGCGGGAGTCACGGGAGGGGATCGGCTGATCGACGCCGCACGCCCAGCGCGGTGAGCTCCACGTCGGCCAGCGCCCGCACGGCGTCCTCGTCCCCGTCCCGCCACGCCCCCGCCGGGTCGGCGCTGACGGCGAACAACCGCCGCGCGTCCCGCCGCTGCAGCGCCCGCAGCGCCAGCACCCGGTCGCCGGCCGGTGTCGCGGTCAGCCGGTGGGCGTCGCGCACCCGGGCCGCCCACCGCAGCCGCTGGGCCAGCCGCACGGCGCTCACGAGCAGGATCGGCAGCAGCGCCACCAGCACGCCGAGGGTCGTGGCCAGGTCCAGCAGCGAGTCCCGCTGCCCGGCCGCGGCCTGCGCCAGCGACGCCGCGCTGTCGGCCGAGCGGTCCAGGACGTCGGCCACCTCGTCGCCGACCAGCGGTGTCCCGGCCACGGCGTCCCCGGCGTCGGCCAGCCGCTGCGCCAGGGAGGTCGACCCGTCGGCGAAGCGCTGCGCCGGTCCGGCCGCCGAGGCGACCGTCCCGTGCACGGCCCGGCCCGTGAGGACGGCGAGCACGACGAGCACCAGCCACACCGCGTCGGCGGCGAGCTGGCGGGCGCGGCGGGCGGGCAGGTCGGCGTAGAGGTGCACCGGCTGAGCTTGTCAGGCCGGCGTCTCAGCCCAGCTCCTCGTCCACCCAGCACCAGCGCCACGCCTCACCGGGTTCGGCGCTGACGATCGCCGGGTGGGCGGCCTCGCCGAAGTGGGCACGGGCGTGCCGCAGTTCGGAGGAGTCGCAGCAGCCGGTGTACCCGCAGGCCAGGCAGGTCCGCAGGTGCACCCACTGCGCCCCCACGGCGACGCAGTCCGCGCACACGACGGGCGGTTCGCCCCAGCGGGCGGTGGCCTCCTCCCGGGTGCCGGCCGTGCGCAGGTGCGCGCAGGCGCTGCCCGGGGTGGGGGCGAGGCCGCGGTCGCCGGGCAGCGGGTCGAGGTCGTCGAGCCGGTCCAGCAGCGACTCCTCCACGTCGATGTCGGCCAGCGCCCGCTGCAGCACCTCGGGCTCGGCGGTGCCGCGGTCGCGGGCCCGCACGACGACGGACCGCTCGGCCGCCAGCATCTCCGACCGCAGCCGGGAGTACAGCACCGAGGGGGTCATGACGTCCGACAGCGGCCGGCCCAGCCGTTCCCAGGCGGCGTGCGAACGCGCCTTGGACCGGCCGCGCAGCTGCAGCACCACGTGCGGGGGCTCGTCGCCGGTGAGCAGCTCGTCCAGCCGCCGCAGCCCCGCGCCGTTGGCCGCGTCGCCGAGGGCGGCGGCCTGCAGGGCGTCCTGCGCCGGGTCCGGCCCCGGCAACCGCAGGGCCCGCACCACGGCTGGCAACGACAACCCCTGCACCAGCAGGGTCCCCACGACGACCGTGAACGCCGCCAGCAGCAGGACGTCGCGGCCGGGCACGTCCTGCGGCAGCAGCTGCGCGGCCGCCAGCGTCACCACGCCGCGCATCCCCGCCCACGACAGCAGGAGGGAGACGCCGAACGACCACGCCCGCGGGCGCAGCGGCGGGACGGCGTGGAACACCCCGGCCGCGGCGAACACGAACACGAACCGGGCCACGATGGTCGCCACGAGCACCCCGACGCACACCAGCAGGACCCGGCCGCCGCTGAACCCGCTGGCGGCCGCCCCGCGCAGCAGCTGGGGGAACTGCAGGCCGATGAGCAGGAACACGGCGTTCTCCAGCAGGAACGCCACCGTCCGCCAGTTCACGGTCTCGGCCACCCGGGAGGCGGCCGTCTGCACGCGCGGCGACAGGTGCGCCATCGCCAGTCCGGTGACGACGACGGCCAGGACGCCCGACACGTGCAGCGCCTCGGCCGGCAGGAACGCCAGGTAGGGCGCGACGAAGGAGACGGCGGTGTCCAGCACGGGGTTGCGGATCCGGGTGCGGACCACCGCCAGGACGACGGTGACCAGCCCACCGATCAGCAGCGCCCCGGCCACGGCCAGCAGGAACTCGACGCCGATGTGCGGCAACGACAACTCGGTCGTCAGGGCCGACGTCGCGGCCGCCAGGGCGATGAGGGCGGCGGCGTCGTTGAGCAGGCTCTCCTCCTCCAGCATCGTCGCGACCCGGCGGGGCAGCCCCAGCCGGCGGCCGATGGCGGTGGCGGCCACCGCGTCCGGCGGGGCGACGACGGCGCCGAGCGCCATGCACGCGGCCAGCGCCACCCCGGGCAGCAGCCACGACGTCGTCCACCCGACGACCAGCGTCGTGAACACGACCAGGACGACCGACAGCAGCAGCGTCGCCGTCTTGTTGCGGGTCAGGTCGACCAGGGACGTGCTGCGCGTCGCGGCGTACAGCAGCGGGGGGAGCAGCCCGTTGAGGACCAGTTCGGGGCCGAGGGTGAACTGCGGCACGCCGGGGACGAGGGCGACGAGCGCCCCCACCACGACGAGGACGAGCGGTGTCGGCCACCCGAACCGGTCGCAGGCCGCGGCCACCGCGCACACCCCGACCGTCAGCGCCACGAGCGCCATCGCGATCTCCACGACGCGCGAGCCTAGGGGCGCTTCCCGCCGCTGGGAACGCCGGGAGGCCGGCCGTAGGATGGCCGGACTGCGGGAACGGCAGCACGGTGGGAACGACGAGCGGAGCAGGTGCGTGGACGGGTTCCGCATCCGGGAGGTCCGGGTCGCCCAGGGCCTGACCATCGCCCAGCTGGCCACGGCCGCCGGGGTTTCGGCGGCGATGGTGAGCCAGGTCGAACGCGGGCTGGCCGATCCCAGCCTGGCCACGCTGCGCCAGTTCGCCAGGGCGCTCGACGTCCCGTTGTTCGACCTGTTCGAGGCCGCACCGAGGGTCTCGCCGGTGGCGGTGACGCGGGCGGGCAAGCAGGTGACGATCACCTCGCCGAACGGGGACACTTCCTACGCGAGGCTGTCCGTCCCCTACGGGCAGCTGGAGGTCCTGCGGGGGGAACTGCGCCCGGGTGGGGTTTCCCACGAGGAACCGTGGAGCCACCCCGCCCACGAGTGCGTCACGGTGGTGCAGGGCCGGCTGCTCGTGGAGGTGGACGGGGAGTTCCACCGGCTCGAGGAGGGGGACAGCTGCTACTTCGACAGCCGTCTGCCGCACCGTCTCGTCAACGAGACCGAGCAGCCGACCCGGTTCATCGTGGCGGTCACGCCACCGAGCTACTGAGCCCTTCCGGACGGGTCCTGACGGGGGCGCCGCCCTCGCCCTCGAACCGCCGGCCCCAGCCGGTGAGCACGGCCACGAGGGCCACGACGGTCAGCACCAGCGGGTAGAAGGTCGCCGGGAAGACCTGCAGCGCCGTCACTTCCGGTGCTCGCCCGCCCTGGGTCAGCAGCGCGGCGATGAGCAGGAACGAGCTCACCACGGGAACGATCGAACCCAGGCCCAGGGTGAAGCAGTCCATGACGTTCGCCCGGCGGTAGGGGTGCAGCCCGGCGCGGGCGCCGATCCGGTCGGCCACCGGGCCGAACATCATCATCGACGGGCCGTTGACCCCGGCGAAGACGGTCGCGGTGACGACGGCGCCGGCGCCGATGCTGAGTTCGGCCCCGACCGGGGTGCGGCTGAACGGCGCCTTGGCGATGCCGTCGACGATCATGTCGAAGATCCCGGCGTCGGTCAGCACGCCGATGATCCCGAAGACCACGATGCCGACGCCGATCAGCGGCAGGGTGTCCGCGATGCCCGTCACCAGCAGGCCCCCGGCGTTGCCGTCGTCGGTGGTGTTGATGATGTCGGCCGGGGCGATCAGCCCGGAGGCCAGCGCGACGACGAGCCCGGAGACCAGCCCCACGGTGGTGGCCAGGAAGATGTCCCGCTTCACGACGGCCGTGACCAGCAGCAGCGCGATCGGCACGAGCATCAGCAGGCTGAGCGGTGAGCCGGTGGTGCCCGTCGATCCCTGGACGTCGGTGGCCCGTGCGGAGCCCACGACCAGGAACAGGACGCCGGCGATCGCGGCGGCGACCAGCGCGTACTTGGCGCGGGCCTTCACGACCCCGCCGATGTCGGCGCTGCCCGCGATCCGCCGGTACCGCTGGGTCGAGGCCGACACGATGGTCGAGTCCGAGATCGGGGCCAGGTTGTCGCCGAACAGCGCCCCGGACAGGATCGCCCCGGCCATGAGCGCCGGGTCGGCGCCGAGGACGGCCCCGGCCGGGTACAGGATCGGGAACACCGTGAACAGGGTGCCGATGGAGGTTCCGGTCGAGACCGCGATGGCGCAGGCGATGAGGAACGCGGCCAGCGTGAAGCCGCCGCCGGACACGCCGAGCGACGTGGCCAGCCAGACGAAGCCGTCGGACACCCCGGCCTGGCCGATGAGGGCGGAGACCAGGCTGACCATGAGCAGGACGAGCAGGAGCAGCACCGACGTCTTCGAGGCGACCCCGTCGACGACGGCCGCCCAGAACCGGCTGTAGTTCCTCGACAGCAGACCGGCGAGCAGGATCCCGACGGCGCCGGAAGCGGTGAGGGCGTTCATGTCGAAGACGCCGAACACCACGAAGTAGGCCACGACACCGACGAGGAACACGGCCGGGGCCACCAGGGCGCCCAGAACCCCGCCGCGGAACCCCAACCGGTCGGTCGCCGGTCGCGCCTGGGTCGGCGGTCGCAGTTCGACCTGCTCGCTCACCGCTGGGCCCCGGTGATCTCGACGAGGGCGTCGAGCGCGCGCTGCAGGTCGGCCTCGACGGTGTAGTAGTGCAGCGACATCCGCAGCAGGCGGCCGCGCGGGGCGGTCATGACGCCACGTTCGTGCAGCTGCAGCGCCAGCTCGTCCGGGTCGTCGACGACGATGCTGACCTGCGGCCCGCGGCGCGCCTCGTCGTCGGAGGCGCTGACCTCGAAACCCTTGGCGCGCAGAGCCTGGATGAAACCGTCGCGCAGTTCCCGGACGTGCGCCCAGCCGGCCTGCTGGTCGACGCCCTCGAGCAGGTCCAGGCCGGCGTGGGCGGCGTAGACGGACGGGACCGACGGGGTTCCCCCCTCGAACCGGCTCGCGGAACTCGGGTAGTCGACCAGTGCCGGGTCGAACGCGAAGGGGTTCGTCCGCCCGAACCACCCGGTCATCTCGGGGGAGCGCTCGGACGTCAGCCCGCCGCGCACGTACAGGAAGGCCACCCCGGCCAGACCGAGCATGTACTTCAGCGTCCCGGCCACGAGGTAGTCGCAGTCCAGTTCACGCACGTCGATCGGCACGACGCCCATCCCCTGGTAGGCGTCGACGAGCACCTGGGCGCCCACGGCGTGCGCGGCGGTCGTGACCTCGGCGAGCGGGGCCATCGCCCCGTCGTGGTAGCTGACCAGGGGGATCGAGACCAGCCGCACGGTCTCGTCGAGCCGGGAGGTCCAGGTCTGCGCGTCGAGCGCCGCGTGCCGGTCGCCGACGGAGCGGACGTCGGCGCCGTGGGCGCCCTGCGCGCGCAGGACGTGCCCGACGGAGGGGAACTCCAGGTCCGAGGTCAGCACGCCCGGCCGCCCGGTGCTCCAGTCGAAGCTGCTGGCCACCTGGTAGGCCCCGGCCGAGGCCGAGGGCAGGATGGCGATCTCGTCGGGGTCGGCGTGGATGAACGCCGCGAAGCGCCGGCGCAGGCGCTCCCACTCCTGCATCCACTCACCCCACGGGGCGGCCGCGTGGTGCAGGCCCGCGGTGAGCCGGCCGAGCGAGGTCTCGAGCTGACCCGAGATCGCGCCCTGGCTGCAGCTGGCGAGGTGGCTGAAGGACTCCAGCGCGGGGAAGTCGGCGCGGAAGGCCGCGGCGTCGAAGCGCGCCTGGGCGCGCGCGGGGGAGCTCAACATGCGTCGACGGTAGGGACGGTGTTCAACCTCGTCAATGGACGTAAACCAGATTTAACAATGCTCAGTGCCCCTTGAACGCCTCCGCCAGCCACCACGACCCGCCGTCGTCGGCGATCTTCGCGTCGAGCACGAACGGCAGCTCCCGGGGACCGGCCAGCCACTCGTCCACGGCCGCCAGGTCCGCCACCGAGCGCACGACCGCTCCCTGCGCCCCGTACCCGCGGCCGACCGCGGCCAGGTCGACGTCGGGGAAGGTGACGGTGGACAGGTCGGCCCCGCCCGGACCGAAGTGGTGCACCTCGGCGCCGTAGGCCGCGTCGTCGTAGCAGACGACCAGCATGCCGATCCGCAGCCGCACCAGGGTCTCCAGCTCACTGGCGGCCATGAGGAACCCGCCGTCGCCGACGCCGAGCACGGGCAGCCGGTCGGGTCGCGCCAGCGCCGCCCCGATCGCCGTGGCCAGCCCCAGCCCGACGGCCTGGAACGCCTGGGTGAAGCAGAAGCCCTGCACGTCCGGGACGGCCAGGTAGGCGGCGGGGTAGCCCATGAAGTTCCCGGAGTCCACCGCGACCGTCCGCTCCCGCGGCAGCCGACGGTCGAGTTCCCGGCTCAGGACGCGGGGGTCGATGCGGTCCGCGGTGGACAGGTCCGGGGTGTCGACGTCGGGCCAGCGGACGGTGGTGAGGCGGTCGGCGACCTCGCGGGAGCGGTACCCCGGCACGGGCAACGGGGAACGCTCGCGCAGCACGGCCAGCACGTCGGTCGCGGTGGCGGCGACGTCCCCCAGCACGCCGAGGTCGACCGGCCGGTTCGCGCCGAGCGCCGCGTCCTCGAGGTCGACCTGCACGACCCGGGTGCCCTCGCCGATCAGCGTGCCGTGGCGCATCGTCCACATGTTCAGCGTGCAGCCCCACCCGACGACGAGGTCGGCACCCCGCACGAGGTCCGCCGCCACCGGGGAGGAGAACCCGCCCGAGATGCCCAGCGAGAACTCCTTCCCCTCGAACAGGCCGTTGGCCACCGCGGAGGTGGCCAGCAGGGCGCCGCAGTGCCCGGCCAGTGCGATCAGTTCCGTCCCCGCCTGGCGTGCGCCGCGGCCGGCGACGAACACCGGGCGGCGGGCCGTCTGCAGCAGGTCGGCCAGGGCGGCGACCGCCTCCCGCCCCGGGCGGACGGGCGCCGGGGGGTGGAGGGGTACCGCGGGTCGTGCCGCAACGGGTTGCGCCTGCACGTCGAGCGGGAGGCTGAGCACGACCGTCCGCCGTTCGTGGACGGCGGTGCGCACGGCGCGGGTCACGTCGGCGACGGCGCTGCCGGCGGAGTGGACGCGTTCGGCCACGGCCCCCACGCTGCGGACCAGGACGTCGGTGTCGATGCGGAAGTTCGACCGGACCGCGGCGCCGGCGGTGTCGGCGGTCAGGACCAGCAGGGGAGTGCGGCTCTTGGCGGCTTCCCCGATCCCGGTGAGGGCGTTGGTCAGCCCACACCCCTGGTGGGTCGTGACCGCCGCGAGCCGGCCGCTGGTGCGGGCGAAGGCGTCGGCCATGGTGGCCGCGCCGCCCTCGTGCCGGGCGGCGGTGAACGGGACACCGGCGGCGACCAGGGCGTTGGTGAGGGCGAAGTTCCCGCTGCCGACGACGCCGAAGACGTGCGCCAGGCCGAGGTCGGCGAGGGTGCGCCCGACCAGTTCGGCCACCGTTCCCGCCACGCTTCAGCCCTTCTCGACGAACGCGAAGACGCGCGCGGGGCTGCCGGTCCCGCCCACGACGGGCAGCGGCGACACGACGATCACGGCGCCCGTGGTGGGCAGCCGGTCGAGGTTCTGCAACTGGGTCAGCCCGTACTTGTCGGCACCCAGCAGGAAGTGGTGGGCGGGGAACGGCGGGTCGAAGGCACCGGCGCCGCCGGCGTCGATGCCGACGGTCTCGACGCCGAAACCGGAGACGGGGGACCCGGCCAGCCAGCGCGCCGCGGCGACCGAGACGCCCGGCGTGTGCGGGCCCTGCTCGTCGGCGTTGAGGAACGTCTCCTGCGATCCTCCGCGGGAACTCCAGCCGGTGCGGAACAGCAACCAGGCCCCGTCGGGGATCGGGCCGGACTCGGCGACCCAGGCCTCCAGGTGCTCCGGTTCCAGCAGGAAGTCCGGGTCCGCCGCGACCTGGGCCGTCCCGTCCAGCACCACGACCGGCCCCACGAGCCGGGACGGCGGGATGCGGTCCACCGAGAGCCCGTCGCGGCCGGTGATCCAGTGCACGGGGGCGTCGAGGTGGGTTCCGGTGTGCTCGCCGGTGTGCAGGTTGTTCCAGCCCCAGGCCGGTCCGTCGTCGTCGAAGTCGCTGACGGTCTCCAGGCTCAGGGGGATGGTGTTGGCGAAGGGCGCGGGGAGCTGCAGCACCGGCGTCTGCGGGCTCAGCGGCGCGGTGAGGTCGACGACCTCGACGACACCGGCCGTCAGGCCGCTCAGCAGGGTGGCCAGGGTGCTCATCGGTGCTCCTCGAGGGGTCGTCGGTGATCTCTGGGCAGGAGGGTAGGACGTGCCCTCACCGGTGCGGTGACGGGAGCCGGTGCAGGGCCAGGTCCCCGCTGCCCCCGACCTGGACCACCGCCAGCGCCTCGATGCGCCCGGTGAGCGGCAGGGCCGCCCGGACGACGTCCAGGGCCGTCGTGCGCAGTTGCTGCGGCACGCGCCGGGCCAGGGTGCAGTGCGCGCGCCACTGCCCGGGGCCGGCGTTCGGGAACTCGTTCGGCACGTCCTGCAGCACGTTGCGGTGCCAGTCGGACAGGGCGGCGTCGTCGGTCCCGGCCCACAGCACCGCGCCGCGCCGGAACTCCCCGGCCTCGTCGAGGTGGACGCCCTGCGCGGCGACGGGGGTCTGCCGGACGGCGTCGAGGAGTTCGTCCAGCGGCCTCGCCGACCCGGCCAGCGTCAGGTGCGGGCGGTGGCGGGGTGGCGCGACGTGGACGCCGGCGTCGCGCAGCGCCTGCTGCAGCGCCAGGACCCGGGCGTCGAGGTCCGGGTCGAAGGCGGCGCAGACGACGTACGTCACGCCTCGAACGTACGCCGGGGACCGACCCGTCGCGTCGCACCCACCGGTGTCACCGCCCGGGTGACCGGATCGAGACACCCACGCCTCACTTCACGTGGTGACACCGGTGGGTGCGACGCGGGGTCAGGGCCGCAGGACCGTGATCCCTGCCGTGCTCGCTCCGGCGACCTCGGCGAGCGCCCGTGGCCCGGCCTCCAGCGGCAGTTCCCGCGTCACCAGGTCGGCCAGGGGGAACCTGCCGGTGCGCACGAGTTCGAGCAGACGGGGGTAGTCGTGGGCGGCCATGCCGTGGCTGCCGAGCACCTGCAGCTCCCACGCGATGACGAGGTCCATGGGCACGGCCGGACGCCCGGCGGCGGCGGGCAGCAGGCCGATCTGCACGTGCCGGCCGCGGCGGCGCAGGGAACGCACCGACGCCTCGCAGGTGGCCGGCAGCCCCACCGCGTCGATCGACACGTGAGCCCCGCCGTCGGACAGTTCGCGCAGCGCGGCCACGACGTCCTCGGTGCCGATGGTGGCGATGGCCCCGAAGTCCCGGGCGAGCTGGCGGGCCGCGGGGGAGGGGTCCACCGCGACGACCCGCGCGCCGGCGGCGGCGGCGATCGCGACGGCCGACAGCCCGACCCCGCCGGCGCCGTGCACCGCGACGAACTCCCCGGGCCGCACGGCGGCCACGTCGCTGACGGCGCGGAACGCCGTCGCGACCCGGCAGCCCAGCGCCGCCGCGGTGGAGGTGGAGAACTCCTCCGGCAGGGCGACGAGGTTGACGTCGGCGTGGTCGAGGGCGACGAACTCGGCGAACGATCCCCAGCCGGTGAAACCCGGCTGGGTCTGGTCGCGGCACACCTGCTGCGCACCGGCCGCGCATTCCGGGCAGGTCCCGCAGGCCGTGACGAAGGGCGTCGTCACGCGGTCCCCGACGCGCCAGGAACCCACCCGCGACCCCGTCGCGACGACGGTGCCCGCGAGTTCGTGGCCGGGCACGTGCGGCAGGGTGACGTCGTCGTCGTGCCCCTGCCAGGCGTGCCAGTCGCTGCGGCACACGCCGGTCGCCTCGACGGCGACGACGACCCCGTGCTCGGCCGGGGTGGGGTCGTCGACGTCGGCCAGGCGCGGAGTTCCGCCGAACTCCTCGACGAGGACCGCGCGCACGTCAGTCCTGCTTCAGCACGTCGACCAGGGCCGCCGCGTCGCCGGTGTAGTCGGCCGGGGTCAGCAGCGACAGGCGGGCCGCCTCGCCCTCGGGCAGGCCCAGTCCCGCGACGAACTCACGCAGCTTGGCCTGGTCGACCTTGCGGCCGCGGGTGAGTTCCTTGAGGCGCTCGTAGGGTTCGGGCAGGCCGTGCACCCGCATCACCGACTGGACGGCCTCGCCGAGGACCTCCCAGTTCTGGTCCAGGTCCGCGGCCAGGGCGGCCGGGACCGCGTCGAGACCGGCCAGGCCCCGCTGGGCGTTCTCGATCGCCAGCAGCGAGTGCCCGAACGCGACGCCGATGTTGCGCTGCATCGAGGAGTCGGTGAGGTCGCGCTGCATCCGCGACGTCGTGAGGGTCTCCTCCAGCACCCGGAACAACCCGCCGGACACCTCGAGGTTCGCCTCGGCGTTCTCGAAGCGGATCGGGTTCACCTTGTGCGGCATCGTGGACGAACCGACGGTGCCCTGACCGCGGACCTGGGCGAAGAACCCGTAGGAGATGTAGGTCCACACGTCGGTGCACAGGTTGTGCAGCACCCGGCCGAAGCGCGAGACGTCGGCGTACAGCTCGGCCTGCCAGTCGTGCGACTCGATCTGGGTGGTCAGCGGGTTCCACGTCAGGCCCAGGCCGGTGACGAACTCGCGGGAGACCGCCGGCCAGTCCGTCGTGGGGACGGCGGCCTTGTGCGCGGCGTAGGTGCCGGTGGCGCCGTTGAACTTGCCGAGGTACTCCGCGCGGGAGATCCGCTTCAGCTGCCGGCGCAGGCGGTGGGCCAGCACCGCCAGTTCCTTGCCCAGCGTCGTGGGTGTCGCCGGCTGCCCGTGGGTGCGCGAGAGCATCGGCACCTCGCGCAGTTCGTCGGCCATCCGGGCCACGTCGTCGACCAGGCTGGTGGCCGCGGGCAGCCACACCTGCGCGACGGCGTCGCGGACCATCAGCGCGTAGGACAGGTTGTTGATGTCCTCGCTGGTGCAGAACAGGTGGGTCAGTTCGGCGACGTCGGCCATCGAGGTGCCCTCGAGGCGACGCTTGATCCAGTACTCCACGGCCTTGACGTCGTGGACGGTGACGCGCTCGATCTCACCGAGCTCGGCCACGGCCGCGGCGTCGAACCGCAGCGGCAGTTCGCGCAGGAAGGCGATCTCGTCGGCCGTCAGCCGGCGCACGCCCGGCACGACGTCGTGGGAGCCGAGGAACACCAGCCACTCCACCTCGACGTGGATGCGGCGGCGGTTCAGCGCGGCCTCGGACAGGTGCTCGGCCAGCGGGGCGACGGACCGGCGGTAGCGGCCGTCGAGCGGGCCGAGCGCGGGGTCACCCAGGTCGGCGGGGGCGAGGGGGGCAGCGGAGGCCGGGTCGGTCACGTGCCTCATGGTCCCACGGCCGCCGCCGACACCCCGCCGCTCACTCCTTCTCGACGCTGGACTCCTTGTGCGCGGCCTCCTTGCCGGACTTGTCGCTCTTCACGATGACCTGCGGGTCGTCCTTCGAGGCGCGACGCTGCTGGCCGTACAGCTCGAAGTCGTCGGTCTCCTTCTTCACGACCTTGCCCTCGGTCTTGCCCTGGGAGGTGTTCCAGCTGACCTCGTCGCCCTTCTTCACCATGGCTCCACCCTGAACGGTGCGGCGGGAGCCCGCACCTCAAGGCAAGGGCGTGCGCCGCAGCACCGGCTCACCCGCACGCGCGGGGTCCAGCGGGACCGGGGAGCGCAGGACGCCGTGGCCGCGCGAGATCCGCCCGTCGGTCAGCGGGGTGCAGCGCAGCCCGCCCCGGCCGCGCATCGCCCGGTGGGCCCCGTCGGCGACCATCCGGTCCATCCACGCGCACGGGTTCGCCGGCCGGCCGCCGTGGATCGTCACCGCACCGGCGTCGGTGATCAGCTCGAAGTCGTTGCCGCGCAACGGGTCCAGCTCGATCCCGCGCACGACGAGGTTGCGCCGGGCCAGTAGCGGGTCGGGTACCTGCGGCAACCCCAGGTCGGCCGCGACCTGCTCCCACGCCTCGACCGCCAGGAAGGTGATCGCCGCGTCCATGTGCGCGGCCTTGCCGAAGAACCGGTCGCCGCGGATGCCCTTGCCCGCGACGACCTCCACGACGTCGAGGTCCTGCGTCGGCACGTCGGCGGCGCCGTCGCGGGGGCGGCCGAAGTAGGCGTGGTCGGGGGAGACCAGCAGGTGCAGCACCTCGACCGGGTACTCGTGCATCACAGCTCCAGCGTCCGGCGGGCCGCCCGGACCGCCTGCCCCGCGTACCCACCGCCGAACAGCACCGTGTGCACCAGCAGCGGGTGCAGCTGGTGCAGGGGGACGCGGTCCCGCCAGCCGTCGGGCGTGCCCGCGGCCTCGGTGTACGCGGCCAGCACCGTCTCCAGGTGCGGCAGCCCGAACAGCGCGAGCATCGCCAGGTCCGTCTCGGGATGCCCGCCGTGGGCGGCGGGATCGATGAGCACCGCACCGCCGGCCGACCACAGCACGTTGCCCGACCACAGGTCCCCGTGCAGCCGCGCCGGCCGCCCGGCTCCCACGACCAGCGCCGGGTCCTGCGCCAGCAGCCGGTCGCAGACCTGCTCGAACACCGCCACGTCGCCGGCCTCGAGGTCGCCGGCATCACGCGCCCGCCGCAGGTACGGACGCAGGCGCTGCTCGGCGTAGAAGGTCCCCCAGTCCACGTCCCCGGCGTCCCCGGCGTCCCCGGTGGTCATCGGCAGCGGCAGGGCCGCGATCCAGGCGTCGCCGTCCACGCCGGGCGGCGGGGCGCCGAACCGCGCAGCGCCCGCCGCGTGGGTGGCGGCCAGGTCGCGGCCGAACCGTTCGGCGGCCGTGGTGTCCGGTCGCACCTGCTGCACCCGGTCCAGGACGAGGGCGTCCGCGCGGACCTCCCGCACGCCGCACACCGCCGCGCCGCCGGCCTCGGCCAGCCAGCGCAGCCCCGCGGCCTCGGCGGCCAGCGCCCCGGCAGGAGCACCGGTCTTGACGAAAGCGGTGGACGACACCCGCCCATGGTCACCGCGGTCTCCACAGGCGGCACATCGGGCCCGGCGTCCACACACTGCCCGCACCGGGCCCCCGCCCGACCTGCCCCCTGCTTACGGTCCCCGGGCTGGACCACAGCCTCGGAGGGAGCGGGAACGGATGGACCTGGAACAGGTGGCGCTGGCGCGCCGGATGGACGGCGTCGCCGAGCGGATGCGGACGGCGCAACGGGAGCTCGGCACCGTCGCGGCGGTGCAGTGGCAGGGCCTGGCCGCGGCCCGGTTCCGCGAGCGCGCCGCGGACACCGGCCGGGACCTGGCCGCGGTCGCCGCCGCGGGTGAGGACGCCGCCGAGCGGTGGCGGCAGCACGCCGTGGCGGTCTCGGCCGCGGTGGTGCTGTGAGCGACGAGCGGCGCGACGCCGCCTGGACCGAGGGAACGCTCCGACGAAGTCGCTGCGCGGTCCCGAGGGAAGGCGGCGTCCAGGGCGCCGCGACAGAGCGGACGGACGTCAACGCGTGAACACCCTCACCGTCGACACCGGTGTCTCGGCCGACCCTGAACTGCTGGAGGCGGCCGCCGCCCGCCTGGCCGGGATCGCGGCCGACGTGGCCGGCGCCGGGCTCGAGGTGCTCACCCTCGCCGCCGACCCGGCCTTCGTCCTCAGCGCGGCGGTGGCGCCCACGACCGCGGCCGGGGTGGCGACCGCCGTGGCCGACCTGCTCGTCGGCCGCACCGCCCCCGCCGCGGCCGCGGCCTCGCTCGCGGGGCTGGCCGTCGAGGTCCGCACCGCGGCCCTGCGCTACCGGGTGGGCGACGAGCTCGCCGACGCCGCCGTGGCGGTGGCCCGCCGCGCGGTCGCCCAGGTCGTCGTCGAGTTCGCCCCCGAACTCGCCGCCGGCGCCGGGGCCCTGGTCGTCGCCGACCACGCCTGGCACACGGCGGCGGCGACCGAGCGCGTGCTGGCCGCCGCCACCGAGCAGGCCGCGCGCACCGGAACCCTCGACCTCGACGAGCTCGTCCAGGACGCCACCGACGAGTTCGGCGCCGTCGACGACCACCTCCGCTCCGACCTCGCGGGCGTCACCACGTTCCTGGTCGCCCACCCCGAACTGGTCGAGGAGGTCGTCGCCACCGCCCCGCACGTCCTGGCGGCGGCCGAGGGCCGCCACCCGCAACTGGCGGCCGTGCTGCAGGTGCTGGCGCCGGAGGCGCGGGACACCGGCGGGGTCGCCGGTGTCGCCGGCACGCTGACCGCGCTCGGTGCGGTGAGCCCGCTGTTCCGCGAGACGGCCGTGACGGTCCGCCCCGCCGAGCACGCCCGGGCGACCCCCACCCGCCCCCCACGCGGCATCGCCGAGGTCCTCGACGGCGTCGCCCACCAGTCCACCGGCCACCAGCGCTCCACCGGCTCGCTCGGCGACCGGCTGGCACCGGCCGACCGCCCTGCACCGGGAGCGGTGCGGCTGGAGCGCATCACCCAGCCCGACGGCACCGTCGCCTGGATCGTCGAGATCCCCGGCACCCAGGACTGGACACCGGTACCCGCCGACGGCGGAACGCCGATGGACCTGACGACGAACCTGCGCGCCGTCGCCGGCGAGCCCACGGCCACCGCCGCCGCCGTCACCCAGGCCATGCGGCTGGCCGGGGTCGGCGCCGGCGAACCCGTCATGCTCGCCGGGCACAGCCAGGGCGGGCTCACCGCGGCGGCGCTCGCGGCCGACGCCGCCGTCCGCGAGGAGTTCGCCATCACCCACGTCGTCACGGCCGGCTCACCCGTGGACGGCATCACGGTCCCCGACTCGGTCGCGGTGCTCTCGCTGGAGCACACCGGCGACGTCGTCCCGGCCCTGGACGGCAGCGCCGCCCGCGGCTCGGACCACCGCACGATCGTCGCCCGCGACCTCGGCGACGACCCGCGCTTCGCCACGCAGATCGCCGCCGACCCGCTGACGGCCCACGGTTCCACCGGGTACATCGCCACCGCCGGAGTCGTCGACGGCTCGGCCGATCCGGCCCTGCAGCGGTTCCGGGCCTCCGGGAGCGTCTTCTTCGACGCCCCCGGCGCCTCGGTCCAGGCGTTCGACTACTACGCCGAGCGGGTCGGCTGACCAGCGCTCGCGGTCGCGCGCAGGGTCGCGCCCCAGCGCTGCACGTAGGCGGCCAGGGCCGGGGTCTGCGCGCCCTGGGCCTGCACCTCCTTGTCGATGAGGTACAGCCCCGGGGCCGGGCAGGCCGCGCCCAGCTCGGACAGGACCGGCTTGAGCAGCAGCTCCGGGGCCAGGGCGTGCGTGGGCGCCGCACCCAGCATCAGCGGCACCGCGGTGACCCCACGCAGCCCCTCACCGCCGGCGAACTGGTCCAGGAACAGCTTCAGCAGTCCGGTGTAGGTGGCCTTGAAGGTCGGGGAGGCCACGACCAGCAGGTCGGCGGCGGCGACGTCGGCCACGGCCTGCGCCACCGTCGCATCGCCCCAGCCCAGCAGCCCCGGACCCAGGGTCGCCACGTCCACGACCTGATCGACCACCTGATCGACCACCTGATCCACCTCGGCCCCGGCGATCAGGCCGGCGGTGGTGAGGGCGGCGTTCAGCGTCCGGGAGCCGGCCTTGGGGTTGCCGCAGACCACGACGGTGCGCATCAGGCGCTGGCCTTGGGGGTCAGGGTGCGGAAGGCCGAGGAGTGCCACACCAGGGGTTCGGTGTCGGGGGCGGTGCCCATGGCGTGCACCTGCAGCAGGACCACGTCGTGGTCGCCGGCGGGGACCTCGGAGTGGATGGAGCACTCCATCCACACCGGCGCGCCGTGGATGAAGTTGGCGCCGGAGTCCAGCGTGGTGGTGGCGATGCCGGCGAAGCGGTCTGTGGCATGCAGGGCCTTGGAGGCCAGCTGGCGGGCGGCCAGGTCGTGGGCCTCGCCCAGGACCGAGACGCCGATGCGCGCGCCTGTCTTCAGCTTGGGCCAGCTGGAGGAGGTGTGCTGGACGGCGAAGAGCACCAGTGGGGGGTCCAGGGAGATGCCGACCTGGAAGGAGGAGGCGACCAGCACCACGGGCTCCTTGCCGTGCTCGCCCTCGACGACGGCGGACAGGGCCGCCACGCCGGAGGGGAACAGCGCGAACGTGGTCCGCAGCGCCATGGGGTCGTCGTCGAAGGCGACGAGGTCGAGGGGGGTCGTTGCAGGTGCGTCGGACACGGGCGGTACCTCTCCAGCGGTGGTGAGCCTGACGACCTCAGAGTCAACCCCAACTGTTTCGAGGATGTTTCAGCGACGTGACCGAACTCATCGCGCCGCCGGGACGCGCCCCGGTACCGGAAGGGCGGTCCGTACCCTGACCGGCATGACGACTCCCAGCACCCCTCCCGCCCCGCGACTGCGGGCGAACATGGCCAAGGTCCCGGCGTACGTCGCCGGCAAGCCTGCCGTGGCCCGGGACGGCCTGGAGGTCTTCAAGCTGTCCTCGAACGAGAACCCGTTCCCGCCGCTGCCCAGCGTGCTCACCGCCATCACCCGCGCGGCCGCCTCGGTCAACCGCTACCCCGACCCGGCGGCGACCGCGATGGTCGGGGCGATCGCCCGGCGCTGGGGCGTGGAGGTGGACAAGCTCGCGGCCGCCACCGGCAGCGTGCGGCTGCTCGCCCAGCTGGCCGAGATCACCTGCGCCCCCGGCGACGAGGTCGTCTACGCGTGGCGCTCCTTCGAGTCGTACCCGATCACCGCGGCGATCTCGGACGCGACCGGCGTCGAGGTCCCGCTGACCGCCGACGCCCGGCACGACCTGCCCGCCATGCTGGCGGCGATCACCGAGCGGACCCGGCTGGTCATCCTCTGCTCGCCGAACAACCCGACCGGGCCGGCGCTGCGCCGGGCCGAGCTGACCGACTTCCTCGCCGCCGTCCCGCGCGACGTGCTCGTCGTCCTCGACGAGGCCTACCGCGAGTTCGTCGACGACCCCGAGGTGCCGGACGGCGTGGAGGTCTTCCGCGCGCACCCGAACGTCGTGGTGCTGCGCACGTTCTCCAAGGCCTACGGGCTGGCCGGCCTGCGGATCGGCGCCGCCGTGGCCCACCCCGACGTCGCCGCCACGCTGCGCCGGGCCTCCACGCCGTTCGGGGTCTCCGCGATCGCCCAGGCGGCGGTCGTCGCCTCGCTGCAGGACGCGGCCGAGGCCGAGCTGATGGAACGCGTGCAGGCCGTCGTGGCCGAGCGCAACGTCCTGGTGGCGGGTCTGCGCGAGCAGGGCTGGGACGTGCCGGACGCGCAGGGCAACTTCTTCTGGCTGCCCGTCGGGGACCGGGCGCTGGAGCTGGCCGACGCGTTCGCCGCCGAGGGCCTCGTCGTGCGCGCCTTCGCCGGGGCCGGCCTGCGGGTCACCGTCGCCGAGCCTGAGGCGAACGCCCGCTTCCTCGAGGTCGCGGGCAAGGTGCTGGCCGAGATCAGCTGACGGCCTGGAGGGCTGCAGGACCGTCCGAGTGGATTCCCGCTCAGTCCGGGAGCAACAGGACCGGGCAGCGCGGGCCCGGGGCCCCAGCCAGACGTGCGTCCGCTGTCACCAGGGTCGAGCGCGACGTACGTGGCGTCGTGCGCCGTGACGCTCGCGCGCAGCTCCCAGATCCTGCCGAGCAGGTGGACACCGGCGTGCCGGGTGGTGCCCAGGCGGGCCCGGGTGGCCAGGGCCAGCGTCGCGTGATCGTCGTCGAGCCTGCTGCGCAGGTCCTCCCGGCGCAGGACGGTGACGGCCACGGACGCGTCGACGACGACGCTCACCCGCGCGCGTCGCGCCCGGCGTCGAGGGGGCGAGGACCTCGGTGGTGCCGACGCCGAGGCCGGGCAGTGCTGCCAGCAGGGCGGCGACGTCGTCCGGCACGTGGCGCAGGTAGAGGGTCTGCACGGCGACGACGCCAGCGACCGGCTAGCCCTCGGCAACGGTCGTTCTGCGGCGCGCCGGTTCCCAACTTACGATTGCGTAACGTACGCTCGCGTCACCTACGGAACCGTAGGTTCGCCAGACACGTCTGAGTGCACGCCACCCGACGAGCACGGAGGAACGCACGTGACCGACACGGCGGTCGGCCCGGTACGGGCTCCCCAGTACGCACCCGACGAGATGGTCCAGCTGCTGGACCGGAACGGCGTGCGCCGCAGCCATCCGGACTACGACGTCCACCTCGAGCCCGAGGAGCTGCTGGCGCTGCTGCGCGACATGGTGCTCCTGCGCCGCCTCGACGCCGAGGGCGAGGCGCTGCAGCGGCAGGGCCAGCTCGGTCTGTGGGCCGGCTCCCGCGGTCAGGAGGCCTCCCAGGTCGGCGCGGGCCGGGCTACCCGCCGCCAGGACCAGGTCTTCCCCACCTACCGCGACCACGGTGCGGCGCTGACGCGCGACATCGACCCGCTGCACGTGCTGAGCCTGTACCGCGGTGTCGACCACGGCGGCTGGGACCCGGCCGCCACCGGTGTGCACCCCTACACGCTCGTCATCGCCGCGCAGCTGCTGCCGGCCGTCGGGTACGCCATGGGCGTGCAGCGCGACGGAGCCGTCGGCACGGGCGACCCCGACCGCGACGCGGCCGTCATCGCCTACCTGGGTGACGGGGCGACGTCCCAGGGCGAGGCCGCCGAGGCGTTGAACTGGGCCGCGGTCTTCAACGCCCCCGTCGTCTTCCTCTGCCAGAACAACCAGTGGGCGATCTCCGAGCCGGTCTCGCGCCAGTCGCCGGTCCCGCTGCACCGCCGCGCCGAGGGCGCCGGGATGCCCGGGGTCCTCGTCGACGGCAACGACGTCCTCGCCGTCCTGGCGGTCGTCGGTGCGGCGATGGACCGGGCCCGCGCCGGTGGTGGCCCCACGTTCGTCGAGTCGTTCACCTACCGGATGGGCGCCCACACCACCTCCGACGACCCGACCCGCTACCGGCACGCGGCCGAGGTCGACGAGTGGCGCGAGAAGGACCCGATCGACCGGTTCCGCGCCTACCTGCGGGCCGAGGGCGTCCTGGACGAGGAGTACGAGGCGCAGCTGCAGCAGGAGGCGGACGAGTTCGCCGAACGGGTGCGCGCCGGCGTCGCGGCGATGCCCGACCCGGACCCGGTGGCGATGTTCGACCACGCCTACGCCGAGCCGCACCCGCAGGTGCTCGCCGAACGCGACGAGTTCCTCGCCGCCTGGGAACAGCACGACCGTGACGCTCACGCAGGAGGGGCCGCCTGATGGAACGCATGGCGATCGGCAAGGCGATCAACGCCGGCCTGCGCGCGGCGATGGACCGCGACCCGCGGGTCCTGCTCATGGGGGAGGACATCGGGGCCCTCGGTGGGGTCTTCCGCGTCACCGAGGGGCTGCAGAAGGACTTCGGCGAGGACCGCGTCATCGACACCCCGCTGGCCGAGGCCGGCATCGTCGGCACCGCCATCGGCATGGCCCTGCGCGGGTACCGGCCGGTGTGCGAGATCCAGTTCAACGGGTTCGTGTACCCGGCGTTCAACCAGATCACCACCCAGCTGGCGAAGCTGCGGGCCCGGTCCCGGGGGCGGTTGTCCGTGCCCGTCGTCCTGCGCATCCCCAGCGGCGGCGGCATCGGCTCGGTCGAGCACCACTCCGAGAGCCCGGAGGTGCTGTTCGCGCACACCGCGGGGCTGCGGGTCGTCGCCCCGAGCAACGCCCACGACGCCTACTGGATGATCCAGCAGTCCATCGCCTCGGCCGATCCGGTCCTGTTCCTGGAACCCGAGCGCCGGTACTGGGAGAAGGGCGACGTGGACACCGACCTCGGCCCCGGCCAGGTCGCGCCGCTGCACAAGGCGCGGATCCTGCGCCCGGGCACCGACGCCACGCTCGCCGCCTACGGCCCCACGACGCGGCTCGCGCTCGACGCCGCCGCGGCGGCCGCCGAGGACGGCACCGACCTGGAGGTGGTCGACCTGCGCTCGATCTCCCCGCTGGACGTCGACACGGTCGCCGAGTCGGTGCGCCGCACCGGCCGGCTCGTCGTCGTCTCCGAGGCGCCGACGTTCCACGGACCCGCGGCCGAACTCGCCGCGCGCATCCAGGAGTCGTGCTTCTACTCCCTGGAGGCGCCCGTGAAGCGGGTCGGCGGGTACCACCTGCCGTACCCCGTCGCCCGCGTCGAGGAGCACTACCTGCCGAGCCTGGACCGTGTCCTCGACGCCGTCGAGCAGTCCCTCGCCGCCTGATCCGCCACCTGATCGAACGCCTCCCCAGATCCCTCCCGAGACCCCCGAAGGACCCCGTTGAACCAGCGGTTCGCCCTGCCCGACGTCGGTGAAGGACTCACCGAGGCCGAGATCGTCTCCTGGAAGGTCAAACCCGGGGACTCGGTCGCCGTGAACGACGTCCTCGTCGAGATCGAGACGGCGAAGTCCATCGTGGAACTGCCCAGCCCGTACGCCGGGACGGTGGCCGAACTCCTGGTGGCCGAGGGCGAGACCGTGGAGACGGGCAGCGACATCATCGTCGTGAGCGACGGCGCGGACGCTCCCGCCGCCGCTGCCGCGCCCGTCCCGGCGCAGCCCACGGCCGAGGAGGGTTCCGGGGCCACGCTGGTCGGGTACGGAACCCGCGAGGGCACGCCGCGGCGACGTCGCGGGGCTGCGGCCCGCACGCCCGGACCCGAGGTCCGCCCCGAGGTCCCGGCCGTCTCGGCGCACGTGCTCGCCAAACCCCCGGTGCGCAAGCTGGCCCGTGACCTCGGGGTCGACCTCGCCGCCGCGCAGGCCACCGGCCCCGGCGGGACCGTCACCCGCGCCGACGTCCTGGCGCTGGTCCCCACGCCGCCGGCCGAGCCGGAACGACGGTTCGAGCAGCACGAGCGCGAACGGCACGTCCCGATCCGCGGTGTGCGCAAGGCGACGGCCGCGGCCATGGTCGAGAGCGCGTTCTCGGCCCCGCACGTCACGGTGTTCACGACGGTCGACGCGACCCGGACCATGAAACTCGTCCAGCGGCTCAAGACCGATCCCGAGTACGCCGGCATCCGGGTCTCCCCGCTGCTGCTGGTGGCCAAGGCGCTGCTGGTCGCGGTGCGGCGCAACCCGGACATCAACTCCACCTGGGACGAGAAGAACCAGGTCATCGTCGTGAAGAACTACGTCAACCTCGGCATCGCGGTCGCCACGCCGCGCGGGTTGCTCGTCCCGAACGTCAAGGACGCCGACGCGATGACGTTGAAGGACCTCGCGATCCACCTGAACGAGCTGGCGGGGACCGCGCGCGAGGGCAAGGCGCAGCCGGCGGACCTGTCCGGCGGGACGATCACGATCACCAACGTCGGGACGTTCGGCATCGACACCGGAACCCCGATCCTCAACCCCGGTGAGGCCGCGATCCTCGCGGTCGGCAAGATCTCCCAGCGCCCCTGGGTGCACAAGGGGAAGGTCAAACCCCGTCACCTCGTGACGCTGGGGTTGTCGATCGACCACCGGATGCTCGACGGGGAGAGCGGTTCGCGGGCGCTGGCCGACATCGCCGCCGTCCTGGAGGACCCGGCGCGGGCGCTCACCTGGTCCTGAGACAAGATCACGCCCATGAGCGCAGGAGTCGACAAGAGCCAGGTGGGTCGGGACGTCCGGCAGTTCCACATCGGAGTCGCCCCCGGTGAGGTGGGAACCGTGGCCCTGCTGCCCGGTGACCCCTTCCGGGTGCCGCTGGTCGCGGAGTTCCTGACCGACGTCCGGGACGTCGCGCACAACCGCGAGCACCGGACCGTGACGGGCCTGTACAAGGGCAAGCTGATCACCGCCACGTCGACGGGCATGGGCTGCCCGTCGACGGCCATCGCGGTCGAGGAGCTCGTCCGGGTCGGGGTGACGTCGGTGATCCGCGTCGGCAGTTCCGCCGGTCTGCAACCGGGAGTCCGCCCCGGTGACCTGCTGGTCAGCGAGGGCTCGCTGCGCAACGACGGGACCACCGCCGCGTACGTCCACCACGGGTACCCCGCGGTGCCCGACCTCGAGCTCACCCTGGAACTGCGCCGCGCGGCCGAACGCCTCGCCGCGGGCAAGGACTACGCCGTCCGTTCCGGGCTCAACGTCTCCTCCGACGCGTTCTACGCCGAGACTCCCGAGGTCGTCGCCGAGTTCTCCCGGCTGGGGATGCTCAACATGGAGATGGAGAGCTCGGCCATGTACGTCGTCGCCCGGTTGCGCGGGATCCGGGCCGGGATGATCTGCTCCTGCAGCTCCAACCTCGTGGACGGAGCGAGCGTGTACGACGCCGGCCGGCGGCTGCACGACGGGTGGATGGCGAGCATCGAGGCGGCGCTGGAGGCCGCCGTCACCCTCGACCTCTGAGGGGGCCGACGAGCCGTTCCCGCCGGTACCACCGGTGTGGACGCCGAGCCCGGCACGCTCCGCGCCCCTCGGCTGACGGCCGGGACCGGGGACCGTCGGACGCGTGGGGCGGTAGGTCCAGCCCCACGCGGCCCCACGCGTCGACGGTCTCCCCCAGCTGACCCCGCGGGAGGGTCAGAGGGGCTGGATCCCGAAGGCGTCGGCGAGTTCCTGGATGCGCCGGGCGCGGCCCAGGCGCGGCAGGTCAGATCCGTCGCGCACGACCCCGCCGCTCTTCTCGAAGTTCTCGATGAAGTCGCGGGCCCACGTCGCGTCGGAGACGTTGGGGCTCATGACCTCGTTGATGACGTAGGCCTGCTCGGCGTCCAGGCAGAGCTTGCCCATCATGCCCATCGCGACCCCGACGGCCGAGGCGTCGCGCAGCTCGGGGTGCCCGCCGCCGGTGGTCGGGCCGTCGATCGGGCCGGGCAGCTTGCCGATGGCGCTGGCCACGACGAGCTTGCTGCGCGGGTAGGCCATGGCCATGTCCTCCGCGCCGGCGCCGGTGTCGCGGCGGTAGTCGCCCGAGCCGAAGGCCAGCCGGAACGTCCCCCGGGCGCAGGCGATCTCCCGGGCGGCCTCGATGCCGAGCGCCGACTCGCACAGCGCGACGACCGGGACGGAGCCGCCGAGCGCGTGCCACGTCGCCTCGACCTGCTCGCCGGCCTCGGCCTTGGCGAGCATGACGCCGAGGAGGTTGGGGACGCCCTTGAGCGCGTCGACGTCGTCGCGCCAGTGAGGGGTCGTCACGTCGTTGATGCGCACGAAGGCCCGACCCCCGGCCGCCATCCACTCGATGGCGTCGGCGCGGGCGGCGTCCTTGCGGGAGGGGTCGACGGCGTCCTCGATGTCCAGCACGACCTGGTCGGCCCGCGAGGCGGCCGCGACGTCGAACAGGTCGGTCCGCGTGGCGTTCACCAGCAGCCACGTCCGCGCGTACCGGGGCTCGACGATGTGCACCTTGCGTTCTGCGGTCATGGCAACGCACCGTAGCGCCGCCGGGACCTCCGGGGACGCCCGTGCGCGCGCCCGTGCTGGCGGGAGTGGCGATTCTCACCTCCGGGCACGCGGCCGGTGGTGCGTGGGACGCGTCGTGCACTCCTGCGGTCGGGCGCGCGTCAGGTGCGGGCCAGGACCCGCCGGCGTGCGGCGACGAGGTCGGTGACGGCCTGCTGCTCGGACGTGGTGCGCAGTTCGCCGTCCTCGACGACGACGCGGCCCTCGACGGTCGACAGCGCCAGCGGCGGGGTGGGCCCGATGACCATGGCGACGACGGGGTCGTCGAGGTCGGCGTGCCCGAGGCCGGTGAGGTCCCACACCGCCAGGTCGGCGCGCTTGCCCACCTCGATCGAGCCGATCTCGTCGGCCCGGCCCAGCACCGCGGCCCCGCCGGTGGTGGCGGCCCGCAACGCGTCCCGGGCGCTCATGGTGTCGGGGCCGCCGCGCAGCCGGGCGGTGTAGACCATCTGCCGCAGCTCGTCGGCCAGGCTGCCCTGTTCGCTGGAGGCGGCACCGTCGACCCCGAGGCCGAGCGGAACGCCGGCGTCCAGCAGGTCGCGGACGCGGGCCGACCCGGCGCCCAGGCGCGCGTTCGAGCTCGGGCAGTGCGCGACCGAACTGCCCGTGCGGGCCAGCGTCGCGATGTCGGAGTCGGACAGGTGGACGCAGTGGGCGAGCCACACGTCGGGGCCCAGCCAGCCTAGGTCCTCGAGCACCTCGACCGGCCGGCGGCCGAACGTGCGGGCGCAGTACTCCTCCTCGTCGTCGGTCTCGGCGAGGTGGGTGTGCCGCCGGATGCCCAGTTCGGCGGCTTGCGCGGCGGTCTGCCGCAGCAGCTCCGGGGACACGGAGAAGGGCGAGCAGGGAGCCGCGCCGATGCGGACCATCGAGCCGGGGGACGTGTCGTGGTGGCGGGTGACGGCGTCGGCCGTCGCGGCCAGGACCGTGTCGATCGTCTCCACGACCGAGTCCGGCGGCAGTCCGCCGGCGGACTGGCCGAGGTCCATCGACCCGCGGGTGGGGGAGAAGCGCAGGCCCACGGTCGCCGCGGCCTCGATCGTCGCGGCGAGCTGGTCGCCCCCGTCGTGCGGGTGCAGGTAGTGGTGGTCCATCGTCGTCGTGCACCCGGTCAGCGCCAGCCGGGCCAGGCCGGCGCGGGCGGCGGCCTCGACGTCGACCGCGTCCAGCCGGGCCCAGACCGGGTAGAGGGTCACGAGCCAGTCGAACAGCCCCTGGTCGACGGCGAAACCGCGGGTGGCCCACTGGTAGAGGTGGTGGTGGGTGTTGACGAACCCCGGGGTCACGAGGTGTCCGCGGGCGTCCACGACGCGGTCGGCGGTCGTCCCGGCCGGTGGATCACCCGCGCCGACGGCGGCGATGACACCGCCGTCCACGACGACGAAACCCGTCCGGTGCTCGGTACCGGACGGGTCGACGGTGGCCACGGCGGCCCCGGTGATCAGCAGGCTCGGCATGCGCTGATCCTGCCTCACCCGGGGCGCGTGACCGACGGGTGTCAGGCCCGACGGGGGGAGCGGTTCTCCGAGCCGATCAGCCAGGCCTGCTTCTCCAGGCCGAGGATGAAGCCGTGCAGCAGGTCGGCGGTCGAGGGGTCCTCGGCGTCGATCGGGTCGTGCACGCGGCGGATGGTGTCCACGGTGCGACGGGTCATCGCGACGATCGCCTCGACGGCGGCCCTGGTGTCGATCTCGTCGCCGCCGAAGTCGCCGATGGTGGTGGTGTTCGCCACGGTCGTCGGGCGGGCGTCCGGCACCCCGCCGACGGCGCGCATGCGCTCGGCGGTGTCGTCGGCGTACGTGCGGGCGAGCTCGATGAGCTCGTCGAGCTGCAGGTGCAGGTCGCGGAAGTTCTGACCCACGATGTTCCAGTGCGCCTGCTTGCCCTGCAGGTGCAGCGCGGTGAGGTCGACGAGGACCTCCTGCAGGCCGCCGTTGAGGCGGGAGCTGGCGTCGAAACCGGCGACCTTCTCCTGGGTCAGGCCAACGGTGTTGATGTCGTCGAGCGTGGTCACAGCTTCCTCCTGGGGTTCTCTTCTGCTTCAGCGGCGGCCGCGCACTGCGTGCACAGGCCCCACCAGGTGATGTCGGCCGTCTCGACCACCGGGAAACCCGGGGTCGTGGCCGGGCTCAGGCAGGCCGGCGTCCCCGTCGCGCAGGGGACGTCGGCGACGGTCCCGCAGCGGCGGCAGACGAGGTGGTGGTGGTTGTCGTCCACCGTCGTCTCGTAGCGCGGGGCGGATCCGGCGGGCTGGATGCTGCGCAGGACGCCCGTGCGGGTCAGGTCCTCCAGCACGTTGTACAGGCTCTGCCGCGACAGGCGGGCGCCTGCGTCCTCGAGCAGTTCCGCCACTCCCGCGGCCGTCTCGTGCGGGTGGTCCTCGAGCACCTGCAGGACGGCCCGCCGCGGGGCGGTGCTGCGCAGGCCGGCGCGGCGCAGCAGCTCCTCCGTCGCGGTGTCGTCCAGCGTGCTCATGCCCTCGAGAGTACGCCTACTTTGGACTCTGTCAAAAGAAGGTTCGCCTTCGCTTCGGTAGGTGAGGCTCACCGGACCGCTTGCCGCACAGCGCTTCGCACGGCCGTGGAACGGGGAAGGGCCCCGGAGCGGGTGCTCCGGGGCCCTCTCGGCGGATCAGGTCAGCGCTGGGCGCCCACCTGGCCGGCGACGTCCTCGCTCGAGCCGGCGTGCCGGCCGCGCGGGGTGGCCGCGTCCTCGCCCAGAGCCGCCTCGATCGAGCGCTCGTCGAGCCCGAGGTCGCGCAGGTTCTGCACCGCGGCGTCGAAGGCGGCCTCGCGGCGCGCGGCCTCGGCTGCGAGGTCCTCCATCGCCCGCTGGGCGGTCTTGGCCTGCTGCACGCCGCTGCGGATGCGTTCGGCCAGCTCTCCGGGGGCCATCGTTCCGTCCACGGCCGTGACCGTAGTGCTCGCCGCCCGGACCTCGCCAGTGGTCGCGTCGTCCGCCAGGGGGGCGCCGGCCGCCTGCGCCGGTGCGGCGGCCGCGGCGGTCGCCGTCTGCGCGGGCGTCGGCTCGTCCGGCGTCGGCGCGCCGTGCCCCGGTCCCTGCCCCTGCAGCGGCAGCGACGGCAGGAAGAGCACCGTGACGAACCCGGCCAGCATGATGAAGGCGGCGACCAGGTAGATGAGGCTGGTCGAGTCGGTGAAACCGACCTTGAACGGGTGCGCGAGGGCGTCCGGCAGGGTGGAGAGCACCGAGGTGTCGTCCTGCGCCCGGGCCAGCGTCTGGTCGAGGTTCCCGCCCCAGGTCTGCGCAGCCTGCTGGAACGCGCTCGTGCCCGCGGCCGACCGGTACGCCGAGGACACCTCGTCGGTCAGGGTCGAGAACAGGATCGAGAGGAACACCGCGGTGCCCAGCGTGCCGCCCATCTGGCGGAAGAACGTCACCGAACTCGTCGCCACGCCCAGTTCCGAGCGCTTGGCGGCGTTCTGGACGGCCAGGATGACCGGCTGCATGTTGCCGCCCAGGCCCCAGCCCATGATCAGCATGACGATCATCGTCTGCCAGATGGGGGTGTCGGCGTTGACCCGGGAGAAGAGGAACAACGCGACGACCATGAGGCCGTTGCCGATGACCGGCAGGACCTTGTAGGTACCGGTGCGGGCGATGAACCGCCCGGAGAACATGCTCGCCGACATGATGCCGACGACGACCGGCAGCATCGCGAGGCCGCCCATGGTCGGGGTCAGGTCCTTGACGACCTGCAGGTACTGCGGCAGCACGGCGAACACGCCGAACATCCCCATGCCGAGGATGAACGAACCCAGGCTGCCGACGAGGAACGTGCGGCCGCGGAACATCCGCAGCGGCAGCAGGGCCTCCTCGCCGTAGGCCCGCTCGGCCAGGACGAACAGGACCAGGCCGACGACGCCGACGGCGTAGCAGGCGATGGAACGGGTCGAACCCCAACCCCACTCGCGACCCTGCTCGGCGACGATGAGCAGCGGCACGAGCGCCATGACGAGCGTCAGCGCGCCGGGCCAGTCGATCCGGTGGCGGCTGGACCGCTTGGGCAGGTGAAGGTTCTTCGAGACCACGACCAGGGCGAAGATCCCGATCGGCACGTTGAGCCAGAAGATCCAGCGCCAGCCGGCCAGGCCGAGCAGGCTGTCGAGGCCGGAGAAGAAGCCGCCCGCGACGGGGCCGAGCACGCTGGAGGTGCCGAACACCATCATGAAGTAGGCCTGGTACCTCGCCCGTTCCCGCGGCGGGACGATGTCGCCGATGATCGTGAGCGCGAGCGACATCAGGCCGCCGGCGCCCAGACCCTGCAGCGCACGCCACGCCGCGAGCTCGTACATCGACGTGGAGATCCCGCACAGCGCCGAGCCCACGATGAAGATGCCGATGGCGGCGATGAAGAACTTCCGCCGGCCGTACATGTCGGACAACTTCCCGTACAACGGGGTCGAGATCGTCGAGGTGATGAGGAACGCGGTGGTCGCCCAGGCCTGCAGCGAGAAACCGTCGAGGTCGTCGGCGATGGTGCGGATCGCCGTGGAGACGATCGTCTGGTCGAGCGCACCGAGGAACATCCCCAGCAGCAGGCCGGACAGGATGGCCATGATCTGCCGGTGCGTGAACACCGGCGCGTCCGGGTCTGCCGGTCGCGAACCGGCGGTCGTGGTGCTCATGCGTGCTCCTGAGGGGCGTGGGTGGTGCGGAGGTGTTCGGTGTGGCGTTCCAGACCGGCGGTGAAGCGCGAGAGCAGGTCGGTGAAGACGGCGAGCTCGCCGTCGTCGAAGTCCTCGACGGCGCGCGCCAGGTGGTCGTGACGCCGTCGCCGCATGGCGGTGACGACCGTGTGGCCGGCCTCGGTCACGTCCAGCAGGCTGGCGCGGCGGTCCTCGGGGTCGGGCAGCCGGCGCAGCAGGGCGCGCTCGGCGAGCTCGGCGGTCTGCCGGCTCGTGGTCGAGGGGTCCGTGCCCAGCCGTTCGGCCAGCGCCCCCACCCGCAGCGGGCCGGCGTCGGCCAGGACGTGCAGGACGACGTGCATGGCCCGTTCGACGTCGGACTGGCCGCGGGCCACCTGCGCCTTGAGCGCGTGCAGGGTCCGCAGCTGCCGGTCGACCGCGTCGGCGAGGGCGGCCACCTGCTGCTCGTGCGCGGCGTCGGCCGCCGCCGCCGGGGGACCGGTGCCGGTCACCGGCGGGTCCTGGTGGGAGGTCATGCGTCGGCTCCGTCGGGGTGACTGGGTGGTCCGGGCGGGCGCCCGGTGTGTCGGCGGACCGATCGGCGACGCCGTGGTGTAACGGCGAGCGGGGTCCGGGCGAAGTACTCCCCGGGGCATCGGCCGGAGGAGGTGGAACCTTTGACTGCTACATGCAACGAACTTGGACAAGTTACCAGCCGCAACCACGTACCGGGGGGTCACAGCGTGGCGACGGAGTACAGGGGGCGTTCCGACGGGGCGTCCGCCGCAGGGGGGCCCGGGCGTGGAGCCCTGGGGACGGAGCGTTGGTGGACTACACCGTCGGAGCGACGCTGCGCTACGGTTCCTGGTGACCCTACGTATCGGGAGAATCACGCAGTGTCGTTCATGGAGTGGTCGAGCGAGACGACGCTCGCGCCTGTCCCGATGTCCTCGCGGGCGGCGCGGCACTTCGTGGCGGACTGGTGCATCGCCGAAGGCATCATCGGCGACGTCGTCGACACCCTCCTGCTGCTGACGGCCGAGGTCGTGACGAACGCCGTGCTGCACGGACGCAGCGACGTCGTCCTGCGCATCGGCCGCGACGGCTCGCGCGTGCGCGTCGGCGTCGGTGACGAGAACACGCGTCTCCCCCTGCGCCGCGAGTCCGACCCCGAGGCCCTCAACGGCCGCGGCATGGCCCTCGTCGAGGCGCTGGCCGACGCCCACGGCGTCGAGGTCGAAGCGCTCGGCAAGACGGTCTGGTTCGACGTGACCACCGCCCTGGCCCCCGTCCGCTCCTCGGTCCGCGCCAGCGCCTGACGCGAGGACGTCCCCGCGCCCGCCGGCGGACCCCGGCAGGAGCGGGACGTGTGCTGTCGGCCCGGTCCGCGGGGCGACCTACCCTGGAGGGGTGGCCGCACCTACCCGCTCGGCCCGCAGCGCATCCCCGACGACAGGCGTCCTGCTGACCTCGTCGGCCGTTCTCCTCGCCGCGCTCGCGGTCCTGCTCACCGCTCTCGCCCTCGCCGGCGGACTCGACCCCTCCGTCCTGGGAGACCCCGGCGCCCTGGTCCGCTACGGGCTGCCGATCGCCCGGACGGTCCACGACCTGTCCGCCGCCGTCGCGATCGGCGGGTTCGCGGTCGCCACCTTCCTGCTGCCGTTCCCCAGCGGCGCCTGGACGCGCGCCGTCCGGGTGGCCGGCGTCGCCGCCGGCGCGTGGGCCGTGGCGGCGCTGCTGGTCCTCGTGCTGACCGCCATGGACGTCATCGGTGCCGCCCCCGGGGCGCCCGAGTTCGGCGCCCAGTTCGCCCAGTTCGCCCAGCAGATCGACCTCGGCCGCGCGTTGCTGGTCACCACCGTGCTCGCGGCCGTCGCCGCGACGGTGGGAGCCGCCGCCACGTCACCGACGGGCGCGGCCTGGGGGACCGCCGTCGGGATCGTCGCCCTGATGCCGCTGTCGCTGTCCGGGCACGCCTCCGGCTCGGCCTCGCACGAGACCGCCGTCAGCTCGCTGGCCATGCACCTCGTCGGGGTCACGGTCTGGATCGGGGGCCTGGCGGCGGTGCTGCTCGTCGCCCCGCTCACGGGCCGCGCCTCGGGGGCGGGCAAGGGGCAGCGATCCGTCGACCTGCCGACGTTGGCGGCCCGCTACTCCACGGTGGCGCTGTGGTGCTTCGCCGCCGTGGCCCTGTCCGGTGTCCTGAACGCCTCCGTCCGGCTCGGCGGCTGGTCGGGGTTGACCTCGGCCTACGGCGCCCTCGTCGTCGGCAAGGTCGTCGCCCTCGTCGCGCTCGGCCTGCTCGGCGCCTGGCACCGCCGCCGCACCCTGCCGCTGCTGGCGACCCGGCCCGTGGCCTTCCTGCGCATCGCGGCCGGGGAGCTCGTGCTCATGGGGGCCGCGACGGGCCTGGGCGTCGCGCTCAGCCGCAGCCCCACGCCCGTCCCGGACGACAACCCGAACTCCACCGCCGCCGAGAACCTGCTCGGCGAGCCGATGCCGCCGGCGCTGTCGGTGCGGCACTGGTTCACGCAGCTCAGCCCCGACCTGCTGTGGCTGACCGTGGGCGGGCTCCTGCTCGTGGGGTACCTCGCCGGGGTCCGGCGCCTGCGCGCCCGCGGCGACTCCTGGCCGGTCGGCCGGACCGTCTGGTGGGTCGTCGGCTGCCTGGCGCTGCTGTTCGTCACCAGCGGCGGCCCGGCCGCCTACGGCCGCATCACGTTCAGCATGCACATGCTGCAGCACATGCTGCTGACGATGGTCGTACCGCCGATGCTCGTCCTCGGCGCGCCGATCACCCTGGCCATGCGGGCGCTGCCGGCCCGGCGCGACCACTCCCGCGGCGCCCGCGAGTGGCTGCTGGAGATCGTGCACTCGCGGTACCTGGGCGTCGTCGGGCACCCGCTGGTGGCCGCCGTCCTGTTCGCCGGCTCGCTGATCGTCTTCTACTACTCGCCGCTGTTCGAGCTGGCGCTGCGCACCCACGTCGGGCACGAGCTGATGATGGTGCACTTCCTGGGGACGGGCTTCCTGTTCTCCTCGGTGCTCATCGGCGTCGACCCGGGCGCGCACCGGCCCGCCTACCCGATGCGGCTCATCCTGCTGCTGGCGACCATGGCGTTCCACGCCTTCTTCGGCGTCGCGCTCATGCAGGGCACCCAGCTGCTGGCCGCGGACTGGTTCGCGCAGATCACGCCCGGTGCCGACCTGCTGGCCAACCAGCAGGAGGGTGGCGACATCGCCTGGGGCATCGGCGAGGTGCCCACGATCCTGCTCGTGCTCGGCGTCGCCGTCGGGTGGTCGAAGTCGGACACCCGGGAGAACCGGCGACGCGACCGCAAGGCCGCCCGCGACGGCGACGCCGAGCTGAACGAGTACAACGCGATGCTGCAGCGGCTGGCCGACCGCGAGGGCCCCCGGTCCTGAGCGCTGCCCGGTCCGTGTCCGGGGCGCGTGTCCAGGTCGCGCGTTCGAGCGCGCTGTCACCGCGTGCGCGGTGATCGCGCGCACGCTCACCGCGCGCCGCAGCGCAGGCGCGGCTCAGGCCAGCTGCACGTCCAGGGCCGACGCCTCGATGGTCTTGGTGAACGGGCAGATCGCCAGCGCCTGCTGGAGCACCGCGGAGGCGTCGGTGCCCGCGTCGGGCAGCGTGACGGTCAGGGCGTAGCGGGCGGTGTAGCCGGGGCCCTCGTCGGCGCTCGACAACGTCACGCGCGACTCCACGCTGGCCCCCTCGCTGCTCCCGCCGGCGCTGGTCGCGGCGATGCGCAGCGACTCCAGCAGGCAGGAGCCGAGGGCGGCGGCCATCAGCTGCTCGGGGTTGGTGCCCTGGCCGGAGCCCTTGAGCGATTCGGGTTCGTGGACGTCGAGCGCCAGCGCGCCGTCGTCGGAGCGGGCCGCGCCCTCGGTGGAGGTCACGACGGCGGTGTACAAGTCGTTCGTCATGGCTCGACGCTAGGCAGTGTCCGGGCCGTCCGCGCGCTGGTTCGGGCAGGGACCCCGGCCTCACCACCGGCGCGGGGTGTGTCCGATGATGGGCGCAGACCGACCCACCGACCCGTCGTCGCCTGGAAAGGACCCGCGCGCTCATGGCCGAGCCGTCCGACCGTCCCACGAGCCGCGAACCGATCGACTTCACCGTCGAGACGCTGGGACCGTGCACCGTCGACTCACCGCTGGCGCCCCGGCTGCAGGCCCGGCGCACGACCCACCACTCGATCGACGAGACCGACCGGGTCCTGTTCGACGACACGCTGTCGAAGGTCTCCCGACGCGACGGTGAGCTCGAGGACCTGCCCAGCCTGGAACCCACCGGGCCGCGCAAGAAGATCTTCTTCGACCCCTCCAAGACCCGCGTCGGGATCGTCACCTGCGGCGGTCTGTGCCCGGGCATCAACAACGTCATCCGCGGCCTGGTCTCGGAGCTGACGAACCACTACGGCGTGCGCCGGATCTACGGGTTCAAGAACGGCTACCAGGGTTTCGTCCCGCGCTACGGCCACGACGTCATCGACCTCACGCCCGAGGTGGTCGAGAACATCGACGGCGAGGGCGGCACCATCCTGGGCACCTCGCGCGGGCAGCAGGACGCCTCCGAGATCGTGGACTGCCTGGAGCGGATGGGCATCGGCGTCCTGTTCGTCATCGGTGGTGACGGCACGATGCGCGGTGCGCAGAAGATCTCCGCCGAGATCAAGACCCGCGACCTGAAGACCGCGGTCGTCGGGATCCCCAAGACCATCGACAACGACATCCCGTTCATCGACCAGAGCTTCGGCTTCCAGTCCGCGTTCAGCGAGGCGACCCGCTCGATCCGCTCGGCCAAGGTCGAGGCGCGCACCGCCCCGAACGGGGTCAGCATCGTCAAGCTCATGGGCCGGCACTCCGGTTTCATCGCCTGCTACGCGGCGCTGGCCCAGAACGACGCGGACTTCGTGCTGATCCCCGAGGTCCCCTTCACCCTCGACGGCCCCGGCGGCTTCCTGGAGAAGCTGCGCGAGAAGGTCGCGAGCCAGGGACACGCGCTCGTCGTGGCCGCCGAGGGGGCGGGGCAGGAGCTGTTCGAGGACAACGGGCTGCAGGACGCCTCGGGCAACAAGAAGCTGCAGGACGTCGGAAGGCTGCTGCGGCAGGCGATCACCGACGACTTCGAGAAGAACGAGCTCGAACTGAACCTGCGGTACATCGACCCCAGCTACGTAATCCGCAGCGTCCCGGCCAACCCCTACGACAGCGTGTACTGCACGCGGCTGTCCCACGCCGCCGTCCACGCGGCGATGGCCGGCCGGACGAACATGGTCGTGGGCCGCTGGCGCCGCCGGTTCGTGCACATCCCGATCGCGCTGGCCGTCTCGGCCCGCAACCAGGTCGACCCGCACGGCGACCTGTGGTGGTCGGTGCTCGAGGCGACCGGCCAGCCTTGGTCCTTCGGGGAGTTCGCGGCCGAGCAGGTCACGGCGTTCGGCGGTCAGTGAACCTCGCGGGTGGTGACTCTCGGTGACGTTCCGCTGATCTTCCGGCAGGCGACACCGAGAGTTCACAGACCTCGCACAGGCTGGGCGCACCACCCCGAACGAGAGGTGCACTCCCCGTGCGAGCCAAGCCCAGCCCCCGCAGAACCCGCCGGAACCTCGGTCTCGGCGCGAGCGTCCTGCTCGGCGCGACCGTCCTGACGCAGGCCTCCACCCAGGCCTCCACCGGCGCCGAGCAGGACCAGATCCCCGAGTCGACCTACGTCGGCGCCGTCGAGGTCGTCCGCGACGTCGCCGCCGCCACGAAGTCCAGCGGCCCTGAGACGTTGCGCGGCACCGTGTTCAACGACGAGAACCGGGACGGCCGCAGTTCCGGCGACGAAGGCGTCGAGGGCGTCACGGTCTCCAACGGCCGCGACGTCGTCGTCACCGACGCCGACGGGAACTACGAACTGCCCGTCTTCGACGGCATGACCGCGTTCGTCACCCAGCCCTCGGGCTGGCAGGTCCCGGTCGACGCCGACGGCGTCGCCCAGTTCTCCTACAACCACCTCCCGGCCGGTTCGCCGGAGCTGCGCTTCGGTGGCCTGGAGCCGACCGGGCCGCTGCCGACCGCGGTGAACTTCCCGATCGTGCAGGGCGACGAGGCCGCCCAGGACGACGCCACCCGGTGCGCGGTCCTGGCCGACGTCCAGACCTACAGCGGCCGCGAACTCGGTTTCGCCCGCGACGGCCTGCTCGCCGACCTGCTGGAGGAGAACGACGTCGCCGAGTGCGGCGCCCTCATGCTCGGTGACGTGGCCGGTGACGACCTGGGCCTGTACCCGCGCATCAAGGAGGTCCTCGGGGCCTCCGGCCTGCCGTTGCGCTTCGTGCCGGGCAACCACGACCTGGACCTGGACGCGACCGACGCGGCGCACTCGTTCGACACCTTCAAGCGCGAACTGGGCCCGACGACGTACAGCTACGACGTCGCCGACGTCCACTACGTCGTGATGAACAACGTGAAGTACCCGTGCACGCCGCAGGACAACCCCGACGGCGCCCGCTCGCACTGCGACGACCCGGTCAACGCCCCCAGCTACTCCGGGCAGCTCGGCGACGACCAGCTGACCTGGCTGGAGAACGACCTCGCGCAGGTCCCGCAGGACAAGCTGGTCGTCATCGCCACCCACATCCCGATGGTCTCGTTCGCCGACCAGACCTCGACCAAGCACCAGACCGCCGAGGTCACGAAGGTCTACGAACTCCTCGAGGGACGTCCCGCGCTGTCGGTGTCGGGGCACACCCACTCCACCGAGCGGATGAACACCGGTGACAGCTACGCCGGCTGGAAGACCGCCGTCGGCGTGGACGAACTGCCCTTCCCGCACGTCGTGGCGGGTGCGCCCAGCGGTGACTGGTACTCCGGCGACCTCGGCGTCGACGGCCGCCCGATGGCGCTGCAGCGCGACGGTGCCCGTCCGGGCTACCTGATGCTCGACGTCGAGGGTGCGGAGTACGTCGACAGCTTCCGCGCCATCGGTGAGACCGACGAGAAGCAGATGGCCGTCTCGCTGAACTCCCCGCGCTGGCGCGACTGGTACACGACCATCACCGAGTGGGCCGCGACCCGCGAGGGCTGGGAGCAGGCGCCCCCGGTCAACGTCAACGACCTGGGTGACCCCGGCCTGGTGACGACGGCCGACGTCGCCGCCGACACGTACCTGTCGGCGAACGTCTGGTACGGCTCGACCGACACCGAGGTCTCGGTGTCGATCGACGGCGGACAGGCGCAGGCCGCGACCCGCACCCAGCAGGCGCAGGGCGAGGCCGCCAAGGTCGGCGCCCGGTACGCCGACCCGGCCGCCGCGACCCGGCAGCTGCAGGTCGCCCGGTTCGGCTTCGAGTCCACCTCCGGCGACGAGAGCGCGCAGGGCTTCGAGCTCTACGCCGGCAGCGACTACGGCCCCGGTCCCGCGCAGCCGGGCAACAACATCGCCGACCGCGCCACCCACATCTGGCAGTTCCGCCTCCCCAGCGGCCTGTCCGAGGGGGTGCACCGCGCCGACGTGACCGCCACCGACTCCTTCGGCCGTCAGTTCACCGAGACCTACGTGTTCGAGGTGCGGGCCGAACTGCCGCAGCAGGGTTTCCGGACGGACGTGTTCGAGACCGAGTGAGGCGCTGACCTCCACGGACGCGGCCGGACCCCTCGGGGTCCGGCCGCGTTCGGCGTCGGCGCCACGGTTCGAGCGCGCTGTCACCGCGTGCCCGGTCATCGCGTGCGCGCTCACCACGCGCCCGCTGGTGGTTCGAGCGCGCTGTCACCGCGTGCCCGGTCATCGCGTGCGCGCTCACCGCGCGCCGAACCCCGCACCGCAACGGCGGCCCCGGACACCGCGGCCGGGCGGCTACTTCACCTCCGACCACCGCCGCACGACGCTGACCTCGGCCACGAAACGCACCCCGGAACCCGCCGCCCACCGGTTCGCCGTCTGGTCCAGCGCGCCGCCGAGGAGTTCCGCCGCACGGTCCGCGTCCCCTTCGGGAACGTGCAGCAGCAGTTCGTCGTGCAGGCACAGCACGATCCGCCCCGACGTCCCGGCCAGCCCCGCGCGCACGGTCGCGGCCCACGCCTTGAACAGTTCCGCGGCCGCGCCCTGCACGACGGCGTTGCGGGCGAACCTCCCGCGGGCGGCGGTCGCGGCCCCCGGTTCGGCGGGGGCCAGGTCGGAGATGCGGACCAGTCGCCCGCCGTACGTCCGCACGTCGCGGCCCTCGCGGCCGGCCTCCTCGGCCGCGCGCAGGTACGCCAGCGCGCGGGGGTAGGCACGTTCCATGCGCCGCAACGCCTCTCCCGCGGCACCCGACGTCTGGCCGTACATCGCGGCCAGCACGGCGATCTTCGCCGTCGGCCGGTCGGCGCCCAGCGCCGCGGCGACGGGGGCGTAGAGGTCGTCCTCGCGCGTCGCGGCCACCAGACCAGGGTCGCCGGACACGGCGGCCAGCACGCGCGGTTCCACCTGCCCGAGGTCGGCGCGGACGAGCCCGCAGCCCGGCTCGGCGGCCACGGCGGGGCGCAGTTCGGCCGGGAGGTTGTGCAGCCCGGCCTGGGCGGTCATCCGGCCCGCCGCCGCGTCGGCCGACGACCACGCCCCGCGCAACCGCCCGTCGGCCCCCACGTGCTCGTCGATCCAGCGGTACCCGTAGGTGGTGTCCAGGCGTTCGGCCTTGCGCCACAGCAGGAGGGCCGCGATCGCGGGGTGGGCCTCGCGCAACCGCTCGAGGCGGTGCGCACGGGTGTCGGGCAGGTCGAAACCCAGCCCGCGCAACGCCGAGAGCACCTGTGCGGGGTTGCGCAGGTCCACCGGCCCCAGGAGGTCGCGGACCGGGGCGTCGCGCGCGGAACGCGACCGCAGTTCCTCCGCCGGTGAGGTCGGCCGCGGGCCGACGGCCGCCGCGACGATCTGCTCGGCCGTGGTGCGGTCCAGCGGCAACCCCGTGCGGGACAGCTCGACGGCCAGCAGCGCGGCGGCGGACTCGGCGAAACCCGTCTGCACCGGCAGCGGCGGACCGGACGCCGTGGCGCGGCGGTCGGGCAGTTCGGCGAGCCGGCGGGACTGCGCGGCCGCGGCCACCAGGGCGAGTCCGGCCCAGCGCGCGGCGCGGTCGAGGCGCTCGGGTTCCTCGACGTCGAAGGCGCGCCCGTCCGCCCACGTCGGGGCGAGCTGCCCCGCGTCGGTGACGGGTTCGTCGGCGGTCGCGGCCCCGTCCAGGTCGAGCAGCCCGGTGCCGTGGGAGGCGGCCGGCCGGCGCGAGGGCGGCGGGGGAGCGGTCCGTCCGTGGGCTCCGGCCCACACCGCGGCCGGGTCCTCGCGCCAGCCTCCCTCGAGGACGCGGTGGACCGCGGCGAGGTCGTGGCAGCGCGCCAGGTGCACGGGGCCGAGGGTCCCCACGGTGGCGGCCGCCGACCACCACACCCAGCGGGGAGCGAACTCTCGCTCCAGAGCAGCGAGGACTTCGGCCGGCTCGGCGGACGGGACGGCCCAGCGGTGACCGGGGACGGCCAGACCGAGACCACCGGGGACGACGACCAGCCCCAGTTCGGGCACCTCGCCCACGGCCCGGATCTCGTCGCGCACGTCCATCCCGCCAGTGTCCCCGTCGCCTGCGACACCGGGGAGGGGTGGCTCCTCAGAGCACCTGGGACAGGAAGCTCTGCAGCCGCTGGGTGCGTGGGTCCCCGAACAGCTCGGCGGGCGGGGCGTGCTCGACGACCAGCCCGCGGTCCATGAACACCACCTCGTCGGCCACCTCTCGGGCGAACCCCATCTCGTGGGTGACCACGAGCATGGTCATGCCTCGCTCGGCGAGCCCGCGCATGAGGGCCAGGACACCCTTGACCAGCTCGGGGTCGAGGGCGGAGGTCGCCTCGTCGAACAGCATCACCTCGGGTTCCATGGCCAGCGCTCGGGCGATCGCGACGCGCTGCTGCTGGCCACCGGAGAGGTTGGCAGGGCGGTGCCCGGCCTTGCCGGCCAGGCCGACCTCGGTGAGCCGCTCCATCGCGATCTGCTCGGCCTGCGCGGCGGGCAGCCCGCGGACGGTCCGCAAGGGCAGGACGATGTTGCCGAGCACCGTCTTGTGGGGGAACAGGTTGAAGTGCTGGAACACCGTCCCGACCCGGCGGCGCAGGACGTCCGGGCTCGTCTCGAGCATGCTGCGGCCGCCGAGCAGGACGTCGCCGGAGGTGGGTTCCTCGAGCCGGTTCACGCAGTGCAGCAGGGTCGACTTGCCCGAGCCCGAGGGGCCGATGACGCAGGCGGTGCGGCCGGCCTCGATGGTGAGGGAGACGCCGCGCAGCACCTGGTGGTCGCCGAAGGTCTTGGTCAGGTCCCGCACCTGCAGGCTGGAGGCGTGGGTGGCGTCGATCTCGGGGATCGCGCTGGTGGTGGGTTGGGTGGTCATCGGCCCGCTCTTTCCGCGATGAGGCGGTCGCTGCGTTCGATCTCGGCGGCCCGCGCCTCGGCTTCGGGGTCCAGGACGGCTGCGACGCGTCCACCGTTCCGCAGCCGGTGGTCGGTCCAGTTGACCAGGTAGGTCAACGGGACGGTGATGAGGAGGTAGCACAGGCCGACGGCGACCAGTGGGGACAGGTTCCCCGAGGTGACGGCGGCGTCCTGGCCGACGCGGAACAGCTCCCGCTGGGAGGTGAGCAGGCCCAGGAAGTAGACCAGCGAGGAGTCCTTGACGATGGCGATGAACTGGTTCACCAGCGCGGGCAGCACCCGGCGGACGCCCTGCGGTACGACGACCAGTCGCATGGCCGAGGCGTACGACATGCCGAGCGCGCGGCAGGCCTTCAGCTGTCCGGCGTCGATGCTCTGGATGCCGGAACGGAAGATCTCGCCGATGTAGGCGGACGAGATCAGGCTGAGCGCCAGGATTCCCAGCGGGTAGGGGTTGCCGCGGAACCACTGCGAGGTCAGCGGGGCCAGTCCCTGCCCGATGAGCAGGATGGTCAGGATGGCCGGCAGGCCGCGGAAGACGTCGGTGTAGACGCGGGCGGGCACCCGCAGCCAGGCGCTGCGGGACACCCCCATGACGGCCAGCAGCATGCCCAGGACGATGCCGATGACGGTGGCCGCCAGCGCCAGGACGAGGGTGTTCCGCAGGCCGTAGGCGAGGATGTCGGGCACGACGGCCCACATGGCCTCGGTGTCGAAGAAGCTGCGCAGGATGTTGTCGAGCACGGCGCCTCCTCAGCTCGTCGGCTGGAACTGGTCCGGAACCGGCTGGTCGGGGAAGTACCGCTTCTCGATCTCCAGCCAGCTCCCGTCGGCGATCATCGCGGCGATCTGCTCGTTGAGGCCGTCCAGCAGCGCGCTGTTCTCCTTCTTGACGGCCATCGCGACGGGGAAGTCGGGCACCGGGATCTCCATCGCGACGTGCAGGGCGCCGTCGGAACCGGTGACGTAGTCCTGGGCCGGCGGCAGGTCGAGGAAGTGGGCGTCCACGGTTCCAGCCGTCAGGGCCGAGATGGCGGAGTTGTTGTCCGGGAACCGGACGATCTCGGCGTCGGGGAAGTTCTCCTGAGCGTAGTCGTCCTGGATGGTGCCCTGCACGAGGCCGAGCCGCTTGCCGGCCAGCGACGCCCCGTCCTGCGTGATGCCGGTGTCCGCTGTGGTCACGATGCCGAGGTAGCCGATGAAGTAGACGTCCGTGAAGTCCACCGTCTTCTTCCGTTCGGCCGTGGCGCTGATCGAGGCGACGCCGACGTCGACCTGCCCGTTGGCGACGGCAGGCAGGATGGCGGAGAAGTCCTGCGCGACGAACTCCGGCGTGAGGTCCATCCGGGAGGCGGCCTCCTCGAGGATCTCCACGTCGAAACCGGTGTACTCGCCGTTCTCGGCGTAGGCGTACGGCTTGGTGTCGCTGGTGGTCCCGACCCGGATCACCCCCTCTTGCAGGGTGCCCGAGGCGTTGGCCTCGGCGCTTCCGCAGCCGGCCAGGGCGACCACGGCGGTGGCGGAGGTGAGCAGCAGCAGGCTCCTGCGGCGCATGGGGTTCACGGTGGTCCTTCCGGTGGGGGTCATCGACGGGCCAGCAGGGACGGGCGGTCGGTGAAGGTGCGGTCGGGATGGGCGAAGCTCATGTCGCTCACGGGGTCCTCGCCCACGGCCATGCGGGCCAGGGCGTCACCGATGCCGGTGGCGTGCTTGAACCCGTGGCCGCTGCACCCTCCGCCGACGAGCAGCCGCGGATCACCTCCCGGGCGGCCGATGAGGAACTGCTGGTCGGGGCTGTTCGTGGTCATGCAGCTGATGACCGACTCCGGCTGCGGGTCCAGGCCGGGAAACGTGCGGGCCACGAGACCGGAGACCTCGGCGACGTCGCGTTCCCAGGAGATCGCGCGGTCGACGCTGTCCGGGTCGCAGTCGGTGAAGTTGCGACCGACGTCCTGCATGCCGATCTTCACGCCGTGGCCCAGAGTGGCGCCGTGGCCCCAGATGGCCATGCTGTCGTCGAGTTCGCGGATGAACGCGGGCAGGTTCGGGGTGTCGAAGGCGGGGTCGGGTGCAGGCGGCCGGAACCACAGCATCGGGGTCCGGCGGGCCTGCAACGGCAGTTCCGGAACCAGCTTGGACAGCCAGGCACCCGCGGTGACGACGACCTGCCGCACCCGCCAGGTCGTCGCGGCCGAGTGCAGGACGACCCCGCCGGGAACCAGTTCGACCTGCAGGACGCGGGTGTCGGCGTAGACGCGGGCGCCGAGGGAGCGGGCGGCGGACACCGCTGCCCGGACACCGTCCTCGGGACGGGCGACGCCGGCGTCCGGGTCCCAGACGCCGACGTGCGTGGGGTCGACGTCGGCGAACTGCGGGAACCGTTCCTCGATCTCGGCCAGTGACATCTCGTGGGCGTCCAGGCCGTGGGCCGACGCCGCCTCGAGCGTCCCGGCGATCACCGAACCGTCCTTCGGGCCGATCATGACCGCCCCGACCTGGTCGAGCAGGCCGGTGCCGCTGACGCCCTCCAGTTCCCGCCACAGTTCCCGGGAGCGCTGGGCCAGTGGGACCAGGGAGGGGTGCTCGAGGCAGGCGACCCGGAACAACCGGGTCGCGCCGTGGGTCGAGCCCATCTCGTGCCCGATGCCGAAACGCTCGATGCCGATGGCGTCGACACCGCGCGCGGCCAGCCGCCACAGCGCCGACGATCCCCACGCCCCCAGGCCGACGACGGCCACGTCCGCGTCGAACGCGCTCGTGCTGCTCACTGGACCTCCAGAACCGCTCTGCGGCCGTGTTCGTCGATCACCGAAACACGCCCGAAACATGGTCGAAACATCTGCGGTGCAGCGACTTCCGCAATCACCGAGTAGTCATTGGTAACCCACCGGGCGTGGTGGGCACCAACACCGAAGAGGCCCCCAGCTCATACTTCCACGATATGTTGCACGGATGGAATCGCGGGAGCTGCGCCACTTCGTGGCCGTCGCCGAGGAGCTCAGCTTCACGCGGGCGGCGGCACGGCTGGGGATGGCCCAGCCCCCGCTGAGCCAGTCGGTGGCGCGTTTCGAGCGCCGTCTCGGGACCCAGTTGTTCGTCCGCGGCCCGCGCCGGAACCCCTCGCTCACGGCCGCCGGGCGGGTGCTGCTGCGGGAGGGGCGGCGGATCCTGGAGGCGCTGGAGGAGGCCGAGCACCTGGTCCGTTCGCTGGAGCAGGACGTCGAACCGTTGCGCGTGGGCTGCATCCCCTCGGTCATGTCCGGCGTCATGCCGCAGGTGGTCCCGCAGTTCCAGGCCGAGCGGTCGCGCGGTGGGATCTACCTCTACGAGATCGAGGAGGTGCAACTGCTCGACGACGTCCGGGCCGGAGTCGTCGACGTCGGGATCTGCCGGCTGCGGGAGGAGGAGCAGGGCCTCGACGTCGAAGTCCTGCTCATGGAACCGCTCGTCTGCGCGTTGCCGCAGGCGCACCCCTTGACGCGGCTGGACGCCGTACCGCTGGCCGAACTGGCCGGCGAGGAATTCGTCATCTTCCGTCGCGACGACGCGCCCCGTGCCTACGACGCGATCGTCGCGGCGTGCCACTTCGCGGGATTTTCGCCCCGGACGTCCCTGCGCGGCGTCCACGACCTGTCGGAACTGGCGATCATCGCGTGCGGCCTCGCGGTCGCCCTCATGCCGCGCTGCAGCACTGTGGTGTCGATGGACGGCGTGGTGTACCGGCCGCTGGTGGAGGAGTTCGCGGTGACCCCGTTGGCGCTGGTGCGACCGGCTGGTGCCCGGTCGGCCGTGGTCGACGAGTTCGCGGGCCTGGTCCGCGAGGCGCTGGGCGTGGCGCACGGCCGGTCGGGGACGGCCCGTTCCGGCCGGTCGTCGTAGGGCCGGGCCGGGTCGCGCCGACGCCATCGCACGCGGACCGTGCCTCGACGGCGCCCAGCCGGCGGTCGAGTCCGTGCACGTGGCTTCCGGTCACCGTCCCGGCCCGGGTGCAGGTGCGGAGGACCCGCGCGCTGACGTCGGTGACCAGCAGCTCCGGCCCGCAGCGGATCGAGACGGCGACCCGGCCGAGCTCGTCGACCGGGCACGGTGTCAGGACGACGTGGGCGCCGGTCGTGGCGAGGTGCTCGGCGGCGGAGCAGCCGGTGCCGCGGTCGTCGGGCCGCTGCGATGAGTTGGTGCCCCGGAGGGGGTCTGCCGGTCGTGGGGACACTGACGACGACCGAGTACGTCCTCTCCGGGGACGGGACCCGCATCGCCTACGACCGCCGGGGCGCCGGGGCGGTGCTGGTGCTGGTGGACGGGGCGATGAGCGAGCGGCGCACGGGGGCGATGCGCCCGCTGGCCACGCACCTGGCGGCCGCCTTCACGGTCGTGACCTACGACCGGCGCGGGCGCGGTGAGAGCACCGACGCCACCGGGCCGGTGCGGGACTACCGCGTGGAGCGGGAACTCGACGACCTGGCGCGGCTCATCGACGCCGTCGGCGGAGACGAGGTCGTGGCCGTGCACGGCGCCTCGACGGGCGCGCTGCTGGCCGTGCACGCCGTCGCCGCCGGCCTGCCGGTGCGGTCGATCTCGCTGTTCGAGCCACCGTTCGGGGCGTGCGCGACCCTCGGCGAGGGTTTCGCCGACCGGCTGGTGCGGTTGCTGGAGACCGGGCGGCGGGCCGAGGTCGTGACGACGTTCCAGCGGGCGGTGGGGATCCCCGAGGCCATCGTCGCCGCCGGCGGCGGGGTGCAGTTCGCGCCGTGCGCGCAGACCATCGTCTACGACTGCCGCATCTGCTCGGCGCTGACGATCGACGTCGTGCGGCGGGTGTGCGCGCCCGCCCTCGTCGTGGGCTCGCGTGCGACGAGCGGGCGGCTGGCGGCGTGGACCCGCGACGTCGTCGAGGCGTTGCCCTGCCCGCAGCACGTCACGCTGCCCGGCGTCTGGCACGGCGTGCCGGACGACGAGCTCGCGGCCGTGCTCACCTCCTTCCACCGGCGGTGAACCCGGTGGCAGAGTGCGGCCATGCGTACTGCCGCCGGTGAGCGCCTGCTGTCCCCCGCCTGGGCCGAGGTCGACGACTACCTCGCCCACACGCTGCTGCCGGAGGACGAGACGCTGGAGACCGTCCTCGACGAGAACCAGGCCGCGGGGTTGCCGGCCATCGACGTCTCGCCGCTGCAGGGTGGGCTGCTCTCGCTGCTGGTGCGTCTGAGCGGGGCCCGCACCGTGCTCGAGATCGGCACCCTCGGCGGCTACAGCACCATCCACCTGGCCCGGGCCCTGCCCGCGGGCGGCAGGGTCGTGAGCCTGGAGTTCGACCCCCGGCACGCCGAGGTGGCCCGTCGCAACGTCGAACGCGCCGGCTTCGCCGACGTGGTGGACATCCGGGTGGGGGCCGCGCTGGACACCCTGCCCGTGCTCCAGGCCGAGGGGGCCGGGCCGTTCGACCTGGTGTTCATCGACGCCGACAAGCCGAACAACCCGCACTACCTGGAATGGGCGCTGCGACTCACCCGTTCCGGCAGCCTCATCGTCGGCGACAACGTCGTGCGCGCCGGCCGCGTGGCGCAGGACGGCTCCGACCCGGCCATCGCCGGCACCCGCGCCTTCCTCACCGCGCTGGGGGAGGACCCCCGGCTGGAGGTCACGGCGCTGCAGACCGTCGGGTCCAAGGGCTGGGACGGGTTCGCCCTGGCCCTGGTCCGCTGATCAGCCGGCTGACCGGTCGGTGGGCCCTTCCGGGTCGTAGCGTGGGGGCCGTGGACAGGAAGAGGGTGGCCGCAGTGCACGAACGCCTCGGCCGGGCCGAGCACGGCGTCGAGGAGCGGATGCTGCACGCCGCTCACGACGTCGCCGAGCCGGAGGCCATGAGGGAGCGGGCGCACGAGATCTCCGAGGCCGCCGACCGCCACCTGCTGAAGGCCGCCCAGCTCGAGGGCGAGGAGCGCGAGGAGCAGCGGGACTGACGCGGGATCGCGCGCCGCCGCCGACGGACCTAGCGTGCAGGGGCAAGGACTCGCCACAGACCGGAGGAGGACTCCCGTGCCCGTGTCCGCCAGCGGAACCGTCGACCTCGGCGGCAAGACCGTCCACCGCCTCGGCTACGGCGCCATGCGCCTGACCGGCCCGGGGATCTGGGGCCCGCCCCGGGACCACGACGAGGCCGTCCGGGTGCTGCGCCGCTCGGTGGAACTCGGCGTCACCTTCATCGACACGGCCGACTCCTACGGCCCCTTCGTCTCCGAGGACCTCATCAGGGAGGCCCTGCACGACGGCAGCGGCTACGGCGACGTCGTCATCGCCACCAAGGGCGGGCTGACCCGTTCCGGCCCCGACGTCTGGCCGCCGCTGGGCCGGCCGGAGTACCTGCGGCAGTGCATCCTCATGTCGTTGCGCCGGCTCGGCCTCGAGCGCATCGACCTGTGGCAGCTGCACCGCATCGACGCGAAGGTCCCGCGCGAGGAGCAGTTCGGCGAGGTCAAGGCGTTCGTCGACGAGGGCCTGGCCCTGCAGGTCGGGCTGTCCGAGGTCGACGTCGAGGACGTGCGGGCCGCGCAGGCCGCGGGACTGACGGTGGCCTCGGTCCAGAACCGCTACAACCTCGGCGACCGCCGCGCCGAGGAACTCCTGCAGTTCTGCGAGCAGGAGGGCATCGCCTTCATCCCGTGGGCGCCCGTGGACGCCGGGACGCTGGCTCGTCCCGGCGGCCCGCTCGACGAGATCGCGAAGAACCACCCGGGGACCAGCACGTCCCAGCTGGCGCTGGCGTGGTTGCTGCGGCGGTCCCCGGTCATCGTGCCGATCCCCGGCACCTCGACCGTGGCGCACCTGGAGGAGAACCTCGCCGCCGCCGACGTCGAACTCACCGACGAGGAGTTCGACACCCTCTCCGGCGCCGGGAACTGACCCGGGGGGGGGGGGGGGGGGGGGGGGGGGGGGGGGGGGGGGGGGGGGGGGGGGGGGGGGGGGGGGGGGGGGGGGGGGGGGGGGGGGGGGGGGGGGGGGGGGGGGGGGGGGGGGGGGGGGGGGGGG
>NZ_JBJLSI010000021.1:0-93775 GCF_050871945.1 Kineococcus deserti
CCCCCGGGGGGCGCTGTGCATCAACCCCCCCCGCGCCGGCCCCCCCGCCGTCAGCGACCCCCGATGGGCGCGAACACGGAGGCAGGGGGCGTCAGACGTCGTAGCGGGCCGGCAGGGCCGCCAGCGCGCTGACGTCCCCGGCGACCTCCTCGACCTGGGGTTCGGAGCCGTCGGGGGAACGGCGGAGCACGACCGCGGGGCCGGGTGCGGTGGGGGACACGGCCGTCCCGCCCACCGTGAACGCCTGGTCGCTGACGCGCAGCCAGGTCCCCTCGCGCAGTCCGAGCACGGCGACGTCGTTGACCTCCAGGAACTCCCGGAGACGGGTTTCGCGGGTCTCGCCCATGTGCGTGCTGGCCGGGTCGGCGTCGACGAAGTGCGGGTTCAGCTGGAAGGGGACCAGACCCAGGGAGGACAGCGTCGCGGGCTCGGTGATCGGCATGTCGTTGGTCGTGCGGATCGTCGGGGCGCTGATCCCGGTTCCGGCGCTGGCTCCCAGGTACGGCGTCCCCGACCTCGCGGCGTCGCGCAGAGCGTCCAGTCCTCCGTTGCCCTGCAACGTCTTGAGCAGCCGGAAGGTGTTCCCGCCGCCGACGAAGACGGCTTGCGCGTCGCGGATCGCCGCTCCCGGGTCGGCGGTGGTGTGCGCGCCGCGCACCGCGATCCCCAGGGGTTCGAGCGCCTCGGCGACGCGCGCGGTGTAGCGGTCGTGGTCGGCCAGGGCGTAGGGGACGAAGAGCAGTTCCGTGCGGCCGGCCAGGACGGCGACGACCTCGGTCAGCGCGTGCTCGAGGTACCCCCGGCCGTGGTTGGTCGAGTTCGACATCAGCAGCAGTTCCACGGTGAGCGGTCCTTCGTGGGGGAGGGGCGGGTCGCCGGAACCGTACCCGGCGGGGAGCGCCGGGTGATTTCACGTGTTCGTAACACGTGGGCGTGGACGACGGGCATGAGCCGGGCGTACCTTCCCTGGTCACAAGTCGGGACGCCGTTCCGACTATCGGAACAGGTGAGGCGAGGAGAGCCCGTGCCCGACGAGCTGCTGACCGTCCAGCGCGCGCTCGACGTCCTCGCGCTGTTCAGCACCGACCGGCCCGACTGGGGGGTCACCGAGGTGGCGGCCGAGCTGGGGCTGGCCAAGTCGCAGGCGCACCGGCTGCTGACCACGCTGGCCGGTCGCTCCTACGTCGTCGTCGACCCCCGCACCCGCAGCTACCGTCTCGGACCGGCCCTCATCGGGTTGGGACAGGTCGCCAGCCGCTCGGACGGGACCCGGCAGCTCGCCCTGCCCGTCCTGCGCCGGCTGGCCGCCACCAGCGGCCACTCCGCGCAGCTGAACGTCTACGACGGACCGCAGTACGTGCTCGCCGCGGCCGCGCAGTCCCCCAGCGAACTCCAGTACGAGTTCACCGTGGGCCGTCGCTACCCCTGGTACGGCGGCGCGGCCGGACACGCGATCTACGCCTTCCGCGACCCCGCCGAGATCCAGAGCTTCCTCGCGCTCGGGTTCACCCAGTCCGCCGAACGCGGAGCGCACACCCCCGAGGAACTGCTCGCCCGGCACGCCGCGACCCGGCTGCGCGGCTGGGCCCACTCCGCCGGGGAGTTCGACCCGCGCACCGCGGCCGTCGGCGCGCCGGTCCGCGCGGCGGGGCAGGTCGTGGCCTCGGTGATCGTCATCGCGGCCGTCCAGGCCCTCGAACCCGACCTCGACCGGATGGGGGCCGAGGTCGTGCGAGCCGCCGCGGAGCTGTCGGACGTCTTCAGCACCGGACGCGCGGTCGAGGCCCTCCCCCCGAACTCCTCCCCGAACGTCCCCCCGAGAGGACAACCGTGACCGTGCAAGACCAGGAGACGGGCACCGCCGACCGGCGTCACCCCCGTGCCCTCGAACCCGTGACCCTCGTGGTCCTGGCCCTGCTCAGCGTGCTGGGCGCCCTCATCGGCCTGCACATGATCACGACTCTCGGGGTCTCGCCGAACACCTCGGTGATCGGGGCCCTCGTGGCGATGCTCGTCGGGCGCGTGGCGTTCCTGGGCCTCGTGCGCATGCGCAGCGTCCACCGGCAGAACCTGGCCCAGAGCGCGATCTCGGGTGCCACGTTCGCCGCGGCGAACTCGTTGCTCACCCCCATCGCCATCCCGTGGGCGCTGGGCCGCCCCGACCTGGTCTGGCCGCTGCTGCTCGGCGCCGCGCTGGGTCTGGCGATCGACGTCTACGTGCTCTACCGCAGTTTCGGTTCCCGCTTCCTCCCCGCCGACGCGGCATGGCCTCCCGGTGTCGCCGCGGCCGAGACCATCAAGGCCGGCGACCAGGGCGGCAGGCGCGCCCTGGTCCTGGCCGGTGGTGGCGTCGTCGGACTGGTCGCCTCGTTCTTCGGCCTGCCCATGTCGGCCGCCGGTGTCGCCCTCATCGGGAACATCTGGGCCCTGGCCATGTTCGGCGTCGGGTTGCTGGTCAGCCAGTACGCGCCGGACCACCTGGCCGAGGGGACCACGTTGTCCTCGCTGTACATCCCGCACGGTGTGATGATCGGCGCCGGCCTCGTCGCGCTCGTCCAGGCCGGCCTGCTGCTGGCCCGACGGGACCGGGGGAAGGCCGACCTGGACCCGAGCCTCGCACCCGCTGTGGCGCCCTCCGCCCGTACCGTCGAGGACGACCCCACGACGGCGCCGACGGTCTCGGTGGAGCAGTTGCGCCGCACGATGTCCACCGGGTACGTGCTCTACGTCCTGGGAGCCGTCGTGCTGGCGGCCGTCACCGGGGTGTGGGCGGACATGCCCGTGCTCGCCGTCGTCGGCTGGGTCCTCTTCGCGGCGTTCGCCGCGATCGTCCACGAACTCATCGTCGGTCTGGCCGCCATGCACGCCGGCTGGTTCCCCGCCTTCGCCGTCACGCTGATCTTCCTCATCTGCGGGTTGCTGCTCGGATTCCCGACCGTCCCGCTGGCCGTCCTCGTCGGTTACTGCGCTTCCACCGGGCCGGCGTTCGCCGACATGGGCTACGACCTCAAGGCCGGCTGGCTGCTGCGGCGGGACAACCGGCCCTACACGGCCTTCGAACTGGAGGGCCGTCGCCAGCAGCTGCTCGCCAGCGTCGTCGGGTTCGCCGTCGCGCTGGGCCTGGTCGCCCTGCTGTGGCGTTCCTACTTCGCCGACGGTCAGCTGCCCCCGGTCTCGATCGTCTACGCCGACACCATCGCCGCCGGGCTGGGCGACCCCGAAGTCCTGCGCAACCTGGCCATCTGGGCCGTGCCCGGTGCGCTCGTCCAGCTCCTCGGCGGGTCCAAGCGGCAGATGGGCGTGCTGCTGGCCACCGGTCTGCTCGTCGCCACCCCGAACGCCGGCTGGCTCGTGCTGGCCGCTCTCGTCGTCCGGTTCGTCTGGGTCCGCCGTCGCGGTGAGCAGGGCGAGACCGAGATGGCCCTCGTCGGCGCCGGTCTCATCGCCGGCGACTCGCTCAACTCCGTCGGGAGGATCTTCCGTGGCTGACCTCGGCGTCATCACGATCGGCCAGGCGCCGCGCACCGACCTGACCCCCGAGCTCGTGCAGTGGTTGCCGGGCGTACGGTTGCACGAACGAGGTGCCCTCGACGGCCTCACGCACGCGCAGATCGCCCGGATGTCCCCGCGCGAGGGCGAGGAGGTCCTCACGACGCGGCTCGCCGACGGCTCCTCGGTCGTCATCGGCCACGACCACGTGCTGCCCCGGATGCAGCAGGCGGTCACCGAGCTCGAGGAGCGGGGTGTCGACGCGGTCCTGCTGGCCTGCACCGGCACCTTCCCGCACTTCGAGCACCGGAAACCGCTGCTGGTCCCGGAACTCATGATCGGCCCCGGCGTCGCCGCGCTCGCCGGCCGGGCGGCGACCGTCGGGATCCTCGTCCCGTTGCCGGAGCAACGCCAGCACCCCGACGGCAAGTACGCCGCGCTCGCCGCGAGGACCGTCGTGGCCGACGCGACGCCGTACTCCGCTCAGGACGAGGGGTTGCTCGCGGCCGCCGACGACCTGCGGGCCCAGGGTGCGGAACTGATCGTCGCCGACTGCATCGGCTACTCCCAGCGGATGCGCCGGCTGGTGTCCCGGCGCGCCGGTGTCCCCGTGGTCCTGGCCCGGTCGATCGTGGCGCGGCTGACCGCCGAACTGCTCGACGACGGGACCGCCGCGTGAGCCCCCTGGTCGGAGTGGTCCGGGTCGTCACCAGCGACGACACCGAGTTCCTCGACCGGCACGGCCGCCTCCTGGAGTCCGAGCAGGGACTGCGGACCCTCACCCGTTGCCTGCCCGACCAGCCGCGTGGCGTCTTCGACGACGCCACGTTCGCAGCCGCCGTCCCCAAGGTGCGCGACCTGGCCGTCGAGCTGGCCGGCCAGGTCGACGTGGTGGTCATCAGCTGTGCAGCCGATCCCGGTCTGGCCGAGGCGCGGGCAGCGGTCGACGTGCCCGTCGTCGGTGCCGGATCGGCGGCCGCGGGCCTGGCGCTGGCGCTCGGCCGCCGCGTCGGTGTCCTGGACCTGACCGCGCGGACTCCCGAGTCGATCACGTCCGTCCTCGGCAGCCGCCTGCACCTCGCCCGTCAGCCCGACGGCGTGCGTGAGACCCGCGACCTGCTGACCGAGCAGGGACGGGTCGCGTGCCTCACCGCGGCTCGCCGGATGGTCGAGGACGGCGCCGACGTCCTGCTGCAGGCGTGCACCGGGATGACGACCACCGGTCTGGCCGCACAACTGCGCCGCGAACTCCGAGTGCCCGTCGTCGATGCCGTGCGCGCCGCCGGCACCGTCGCCGCGCTCGCCGCCTGAGAACCCGAAGAAGCCCCACCAAGGAGAAGCACCTGTGTCCTGGCGTCACGTCCTGAACCTCTTCGACCTGCTCGACTCGCCCGCCGCGAGCGGGACGGCCGCGGCCGACCTGCTCACCGCCCTGGGCGCCGAGGACGTCGTCGTCACCCCGGTCACCGGTCCGAAGGGGACGACCGAGTTCGTCCGGCTGACCATCCCGGGCACCGACGGCAGGTCGGCCGGCGGGAGCGCCCCGACGCTCGGCATCGTCGGGCGGCTCGGCGGGCTGGGAGCCCGTCCCGAGCAGATCGGTTTCGTCTCCGACGGTGACGGGGCGCTGGCGGCCCTGTCGGCCGCCGCCAAGCTGCTGGAGATGGCCTCCCGCGGCGACCGTCTGCCCGGCGACGTCGTGGTCGCCACCCACGTCGACCCCGACGCGCCCACCCGCCCGCACGACCCGGTCCCGTTCATGGACTCGGCCATCGACATGTCGGTGACGAACCAGTACGAGGTCCTGCCGGAGATGGACGCGATCCTGTCCATCGACACCACGCGCGGCAACCGCATCGTCAACCACCGCGGGTTCGCCATCACCCCGACGATCAAGGAGGGGTGGATCCTGCGGGTCTCCGAGACCCTGCTGGACTGCGTCGAGCGCACGACGGGCCTGAACCCCGTCGTGCTGCCCATCACCACCCAGGACATCACGCCGTACGGCAACGGTGCCTACCACGTGAACTCGATCGTGCAGCCGACGACCGCGACGTCCGCACCCGTCGTCGGTGTCGCCCTCACCGCCGTCACCGCCGTCCCGGGGTCGGCGACGGGGGCCTCGGACCTGCAGGCCGTCGAGTCCGCGGTGCGGTTCGTCATCGAGGTGGCCAAGGACTACGGCCGCGGGATCGCCTCCTTCCTCGACGAGGAGGAGTTCGCGGACCTGGTGTCCCGCTACGGTTCCCTCGCCCACCTGCAGACGATGGGCGCCGACAGCTGACCGCTGCCCCCACGGCCGGAGCGCCGGCCGTGGGGCAGGGCCGGGTCAGAACCCCGCGACCTCGTGCGGTTCGTACGGGGCCTCGAGCTCGGCGACCTCCTCGGCGGTGAGTTCCAGCTCGATCGCGGCCAAGGCGTCCTCGAGGTGGTGCGGTCTGGTCGCCCCCACGATCGGCGCGGTCACGACGGGGTTCTGCGCGACCCAGGCCAGCGCGACCTGCGCCCGCGGGACCCCACGTCGTTCAGCCACCCGCGCCACGGCCGCGACGATCTCGGCGTCGGAGTCGCGGTACAGGGTCTTGCCGAACTCGTCGGTCTCGGAGCGGCTGGTCGTGGCGTCCCAGTCGCGGGTCAGCTTCCCGCGGGCCAGCGGGCTCCACGGGATGACGCCGATGCCCTCGTCGGCGCACAGCGGCAGCATCTCGCGCTCCTCCTCGCGGTAGAGGAGGTTGTAGTGGTCCTGCATGGTGACGAACCGCGTCCAGCCGTTGAGGTCCTGCAGGTGCAGGGCCTTGGCGAACTGCCACGCCCACATCGAACTCGCCCCGAGGTAGCGGACCTTGCCGGCCGCGACGACGTCGTGCAGCGCCTGCAGCGTCTCCTCCAGCGGGACCGTCGGGTCGAACCGGTGGATCTGGTACAGGTCGATGTGGTCGGTGCCCAGCCGGCGCAGGGAGTTGTCGACCTCGGTGAGGATCGCCGCGCGCGACAGGCCCGCGCCGTTGGGGCCCGGGCGCATCCGGCCGTGCACCTTGGTCGCGATGACGACCTCCTCGCGCGGCACCGCGGCCAGCAGCGTCTTGCCGACGATCTCCTCGCTGGAGCCGTCGGAGTACACGTTGGCGGTGTCGAAGAAGTTCACGCCGGCGTCCAGGGCGCGGTGCAGGAAGGGGACGCTGTCCTGTTCGGACAGCGTCCAGGCGTGGTTCCCGCGCTGGGGGTCGCCGTAGCTCATGCAGCCGAGCACCAGCCGCGAGACCTCGAGGCCGGTGTGGCCGAGCTTCACGTAGTCCATGCCGGGATGCTGCCCGATCCTGCCGCCCGATCGCGCGGTGGAACCACCCACCGCACGCCTGGGCGATCGAACGATCAGCGCTGATCGAACGGTCTTGACCGGTTCCGGGAGCGCGCGGCACGGTGGCGATCACCGGGGACCGCGACGACGCGGTTCCCCCGAACAGCTCGGGAGAGCCCGTGACCGTGACCTCCGCGTCGCGCGGGTACCACCGCGACAGCCCCCACCCGGGCCGGCCCTGCGTCGCCCTGGCCATGGACCCCACCACCAGCCGCCGCGTCCTCGACGACGGTTTCCTGGCCCGGCTGGCCGCCGTCGCCGACGTCCGGCCGGGAGTGCTGGCGGAGTTCGGCTCGGCCGCGGCGCGACGGGCCCTGGCCGGAACCGACGTCCTGGTCACCGGGTGGGGGTGCCCGCCGCTGACCGCGCAGGTCGTGGCCGCCGCGCCGCAACTGCGGGCCGTCGTGCACACCGCCGGGTCCGTCCGCGGCCACGTGACGCCCGCGGTGTGGGAGGCGGGCATCGCCGTCTCCTCGGCCGCGCCGGCGAACGCGGTCCCGGTCGCGGAGTACACGCTCGCGGTGGTGCTGCTGGCCGGCAAGCGCGCCCTCGCCGCCGCCGCCGAGTACCGCCGCACCCGCGCGCGGATCACCGGCCCGCTGCGTGACGCCGTCGGGAACTTCGGCGCCACCGTCGGCGTGCTGTCGGCCTCCCTCGTGGGCCGGCGCGTCACCGAACTCCTGCAGCCGCACGACGTCCGGGTCCTGCTGCACGACCCGTACGTGCCCGACGCCGAGATCCGCGCGCTGGGCGCCGAACCCGTCGGGCTGACCGAACTGTTCGAGCGCAGCGACGTGCTCACCGTCCACACGCCCCTGCTGCCCGAGACCCGCGGTCTGGTCGACGCCGGGTTGCTGGCCCGGCTGCGGGACGGGGCGACCCTGGTGAACACCGCGCGGGGCGCCGTCGTCGACGCGCAGGCCCTGACGGCCGAACTGCTCTCGGGACGGTTGCAGGCCGTCCTGGACGTCACCGACCCCGAACCCCTGCCGCCGGAGCACCCCCTGTGGGACTGCCGCAACGTCCTGCTCACCCCCCACGTCGCCGGTTCCCTCGGCAACGAACTGCGCCGGCTCACCGCGGCCGCCGCCGGGGAGGTCGAGCGCTTCGCCGCCGGCGAACCCTTCGCCCACGCCGTGACCCGGGCCGCCATGGAGCGGTCCGCCTGAGCCAGGAGGTCTCGTGATCGACCCCGTCCGCTTCGCCGTCGTCGGCGCCGGTGTCATCGCCCAGCAGCACGGTCTCGTCCTGCACCAGCTCCGCCAGGAGACGGCGGGTGCGGTGGAACTGGTCGCCGTCGTCGACCCCGTCCGCTCGCGGGCGCAGGCCCTGGCCGACGAACGCGGTGGGCAGGTCCACACCTCGCTCGCCGAGGCCGTGGACGCCGTCGACTTCGACGTCGCCGTCGTCTGCACCCCCACCGGAACCCACGGCGAACTCACCGTGCAGGCCCTCCAGGCCGGCAAGCACGTCGTGGTGGAGAAACCCGCCGAGACCACCGTCGAGCGCATCGACGAGGTGATCGCCGCCCGTGACCGGGCCGGCACCCTGGTCAGCGTCATCTCCCAGCACCGGTTCGACCCCGCGACCGAGATCGTGGTGCGGGCCGTGGCGGAGGGGGAGTTCGGCCGGCTGACCTCGGCGGTCGCCTCGGTCGACTGGTGGCGCGGGCAGAGCTACTACGACTCCGGCGACTGGCGCGGCACCTGGGCCCTGGACGGCGGCGGTGCGCTGATGAACCAGGGCGTGCACACCGTGGACCTGCTGGTGGCGGCGATGGGCCGGCCCGTGGAGGTCTTCGGGTACACCGGCACGCTGGCCCACGAACGGGTGGAGGTCGAGGACGTCGCCGTGGGCGTCGTGCGGTTCGCCTCCGGGGCCCTGGCCACCCTGCACGGTTCCACCGCCGTCTACCCCGGGCTCACCGCACGGCTGCAGGTCCACGGGACACGCGGTTCGGCCGTGGTCGAGAACGACCGCCTGGTCTACTTCCACGGCACACCGGCCGGGCAGGAGGCACCGGAGGCCTTCATGGGCGGCAACGGCGCGGGCACGAACCAGGTGCAGCGGTTCGCCGGTCCCGACGGCGTCGTGCCGGCCCCGCCCACCAGCGTTCCGGGGCGGATGAACGACGCCCACCTGTACCAGTACCGCAACGTCCTGGCCGCCCTGCGCGGCGAGGAGGAACTGCGGGTGGGGCTGGAGGAGAACCGCCAGGCGGTCGCCGTCATCACCGGCCTGTACGAGTCCGTCCGCACCGGGGCGCCGGTGACCTTGACCGAACCCGCTCCCGCCCGCTGAACCCACTCACGAAGGAGGCGACGAGGATGTCGCGCAACGGCCGCCGGATCGCGGCGAACCCCATCCCCTACTGGGCGCAGGCCGGCAAGACCCGCGAGGTCTTCGAGCAGGCGTTCCGCGACTTCCAGGAGATCGGCTTCACGGCCGTCAAGGCCGACGTGCCCGAGGGCATGGGCGCCGCCGAGTACGCCAGGTGGCTCGCGGGTTTCGGGCTCAGTCCCTCGATCGGCCTGTTCAGCTCGCCGCTCGACGAGACGGTCGACGTGGGCGAGCTGCTCGAGCAGGCCCGGCGCTTCGGCGCGCAACAGGCCGAACTGGGCCTGGACCGCACGATGCTGTCCTCGATGGCGGTTCCCGCCCGGATGCGCACCCCGGCGGTGGGAGCCGACTTCGACCAGGGCCGGCTGGACCGGGCGATCGAGAACGCGGGACGGGTCTGCGAGGTGCTCCTGGCCGAAGGGGTCCGGCCGCTGCACCACTCCCACGTGGGTGGTGTGTTCGAGACGGAGGCCGAGGTCACGGCGTTGCTGGACGGGCTGGGACCGGACCTCATCGGTTTCGGTCCGGACACCGGGCACCTGCGCTGGGCCGGCGCCGATCCGCTGGATCTGATCCGGCGCTACGCGGACCGGATCGGCGGCGTCCACCTCAAGGACGTCTACCCCGACCACCTGCCCGCCACGGCGGACGGTGGCGACTACCGCTCGGTTTCGGGCAGCGGGCGGTTGTGGGCCGAACCTGGACGTGGGGTCCTCGACCTCGACGCGGTCGTGGCCGCGCTGCCGCCGGACTACGACGGCGACTACATGATCGAGGTCGACCACCCCAGCGTCGGCTCGCTGTACGAGTCGCACCGGATCTCCTTCGAGTGGGCGACGCGAGCCCTGGGTGAGGTGGCGGTGTCGTGACGGGAACAGACGGGTTGCGGGACATGGCGAACGCACGCCCGAACACCCCCCGTGGCGGAACCCGGCGTGCTAGGTTCTTCACCTCGAACCGGGTAAACGTTTACCTCGGGGTGCCGACGACGGAGGCCCCGCCGCGCCCGGGTCGATCCGTCCCAGCCCTTTCCGATGCAGGTGACGTGGCAGGAGCTCGAAGGTGAGATTCAACTCGACGCGCGAGAAGCCGGCGGCCCCGCCGACCGCAGCCCGGGTCCAGCACCGGCAGCCGGAGGTGCGACGCAGACGACGTCCCCTCACCCGGGACCAGGTGCTGCTGGTGGTCATCGGGCTCCCGGGGGCGCTGGCCCTGGTCCTCTTCCACTACGTGCCGCTGCTGGGCAACGTCATCGCCTTCCAGGACTACCAGCCCTACCTGGAGATCACCGAGGCGGACTGGGTCGGCTGGGCCAACTTCTCGTTCCTGTGGGACGGGAACCCGGAGTTCCTGAACGCCCTGTGGAACACCGTCGCCCTCACGATCATCCAGACCGTTCTCGTGTTCCCCGTCCCGCTGGCGCTGGCGCTGCTGCTGAACAGCCTGGCGGGGGAGCGGCTCAAGCGGACGCTGCAGTCGATCCTCTACCTGCCGCACTTCCTGTCCTGGGTGATCGTCGTGGCCCTCTTCCAGCAGATGCTCGGCAACGCCGGCATGCTCAACACCTTCCTGGTCCAGAACGACCTGCCCATCGTCCAGGTCATCGGGGCCCCGGAGTTGTTCAAGGCCCTCGTCACCAGCCAGGTGATCTGGAAGGACGCCGGCTGGGGCACCATCATCTTCCTGGCGGCGATCTCACGCATCGACCAGGAGCAGTACGAGGCCGCGGCGGTGGACGGGGCGAACGCGCGGCAGCGGCTGTGGCACATCACCCTGCCCGCGTTGAAGGGCCTGATCATCCTGCTGCTCATCCTGCGCCTGGGCAGCAGCCTGTCGGTGGGCTTCGAGCAGATCCTGCTGCAGCAGGGGCCGGTCGGCCTGCGGGCCAGCGAGGTCCTGGACACCTGGGTCTACAACAACGGCATCCTCGGCGGGAACTGGGGCACCTCCGCGGCGGCCGGCCTCGTCAAGGGGGTCGTCGGGGTCCTGCTGGTCGTCGGCGCCAACAAGCTGGCGCACGCCTTCGGTGAGAGAGGGGTGTACGAGAAGTGACCACCATCGAGAACGCCACCATCGGCGACAGCACGGACCGGCCGGCCACCAAGGACGGCAAGCGGCCGCCGTGGATGGAGAAGCCGCATCCCCTCACCCAGGCCGCGAAGTTCGTCGTCCTGTCGATCTGCGTCGCGCTGGTGATCGTGCCGTTCTGGTCGGTCATCGCCACGTCGCTGGCCGACCAGCAGACGATCAACGACTCCGGTGGGGGCATGGTGATGTGGCCGGGCGGCATCAGCCTGGACTCCTACGCCGCGGTGCTGTCCGGCGGTGTCGTCACCCGGGCCGTCATCATCTCCGTGGCCATCACCGTCGTGGGGACGCTGCTGTCACTGGCGGCCACCGCGGGGCTGGCGTACTGGCTCTCCCGTCCCCGCGCGGTCGGCGCCAAGCCGGTGCTGATGCTCCTGCTGGGGGCGGTGCTGTTCTCGCCCGGTCTCATCCCCAGCTACCTGGTGGTCAAGGAGTTCGGCCTCCTGGACTCCTACTGGTCGCTGATCCTGCCGGTGCTGGTCAACGCCTTCAACGTCATCGTGATGCGGGCCTTCTTCCAGGAACTGCCCAAGGAGCTGTTCGAGTCGGCGGCGATCGACGGCGTCGGGGCGTTCACGGTGCTGACCCGCATCGTGCTGCCGCTGTCCAAGGCCGTGCTGGCCGTGATCGGCCTGTTCTACGCGGTGGCGTACTGGAACGCCTTCTTCAACGCCCTGCTGTACATCCAGTCCAGCGAGAAGTGGCCCATGGCCCTGGTGCTGCGCACCTACGTCGTCAACCAGACGACCATCGGTGGTGACCAGGTCGGTGGTGAGGTGCTGCCGCCGCAGTTGCCGCTGCAGATGGCCATCCTGGTGATCGCGATCGTCCCCATCCTGCTCGTGTACCCCTTCCTGCAGCGCCACTTCGCCAAGGGCGTCATGATCGGCGCGGTCAAGGGCTGACCCCGCACCGCTGCTTCCAACCAGTTCGGATCGAGGAGGATCCATGTCCCACAGCGCTTTCCACCGGCCCATCGGGCGACGAGGGCTGATCGCCGGTGCCGGGGGTGCGGCTGCGTTGTTCGCCTCCGGCGGACTCGCCGGGTGTTCCGGCGGGAGCAGTGGTTCCAGCGGTGAGTCCGCCGAGAACACCGCCGTCCTGCCGACCTACGTCCCCTACACCGGCGTGCAGCCGGACCTGCCGGGGACCGAGGAGGGCGTCGACCCGGGGTTCTACAACTGGCCGGCCGAGAACCCCACTGCGGTGCCGGAGGTACCGGGGAACGGGGAGACGGTGACGGGGATGGCGAACATCTACTTCGCCGTCCCGCCGGGGCCGGGCAGCAACAGCTACTGGGCGGGACTGAACGAGCGGCTCGGGGTGGACCTGCAGCTGCAGATGGTCAGCAACGCCGACTACCTGCAGAAGTTCCCGACGACGATCGCGGGCAACGACCTGCCCGACATGCTCCAGGTGCCGAACGGCTTCCCGCCGCCGGTGCCGAACATGCCGCAGCTGCTGGAGAAGCGGTTCACCGACCTGTCCGAGCACCTGTCGGGCGACGCGGTGAAGGACTACCCGAACCTCGCGAACATCCCGACCCGCACCTGGCTGAACACGGTCTACAACAGCGGCATCTACGGCATCCCCATCCCGCGCGGGGCGATCGGCAACTACCACTTCATCCGGCAGGACCTGTTCGAGAAGGCGGGCGTCTCGCCCGCACCCGAGAGCTACGAGGAGTTCGTCGACGCCACCAAGGCGCTGACCGACCCCAAGCAGCGGCGCTGGGCCTTCAGCCAGATCAACCAGCCGCGGCAGCTGCTGGGACGCATGAACGACGAGCCGAACATCTGGGCCGAGGAGGGCGGCAAGCTCACCCACGTCTACGAGACCGAGCAGTACAAGCAGACCGTCACCGACCTCATCGCGATGTGGAAGTCCGGGGTCATGCACCCGGACTCGTTCAACCCCCAGCAGCCGTTCAAGCAGTTGTTCAACGCCGGAACGGTCGCCATCAACGCCGCCGACGGGTACCCGGGCTGGATCCAGTACCAGCTGGACAACGCCTCGAACCCCGACTTCAAGCTGGGACTGATGCCGGTCTACACGCGCGAGGGGGGCGAGCTGGCCCGGTGGAACCTCGGGAGCGGGTTCTTCTCCATCACCCTGCTGAAGCAGCAGGAGGACCCGGAACGGATCAAGCTCATCCTGCGGGTCCTGAACTGGCTGGCCGCGCCGTTCGGCACCGCGGAGTACAAGTACCGGCTGTTCGGTGAGGAGGGTGTCGACCACACCCTCGACGCCACGGGCAACCCGGTGCTCACCGAGACGGGCACGACGAACACGGTGCTGCCGATCCGCTACCTGGCCGACAGCCCGTACAACATCTACGTCCCCGGCCGCCCCGACGACGCCGACGTGCAGCACGACTACCAGTCGTTGGAGATCCCGACCGGCATCGCCAACCCGGTCCTGGGCCTGTACTCCAACACCGCCTCCAGCAAGAACGCCACGGCCGACAAGGCCTTCCTCGACGGGGTCTGGGACGTGGTCCAGGAACGGCGGCAGTTCGCGGAGCTGGACAACCTCATCGCGACGTGGCGCAGCGCGGTCGGCGACGCCATGCGGACCGAGTACCAGGACGCGCTGCAGAAGGCGGGGACGACGACGGGCTGAGCTGCGCTACGCCGCAGGCGAACACGGGCATTGAGTCGGGTGGACTCAGGTTGTGCTCCTCGACGGCGCTCGCACCGAGCGCCACGACCGTCCGAGGAGGACACACCATGTCCCAGTTGTCCGTGTGGCGCCGCAGCCCCTTCGACGCCCGTTTCGAGCAGCAGTTCGACACCCTGGTCCGCAACGCGTTCGGTCCGGCCACCCGTCCCACCGGCTTCGTCCCGGCCGCCGAGGTCGGCCGTGACGGGGACGACGCGGTCGTCCGGCTGGAACTCCCCGGTGTGTCCCTGGAGGACGTCACCGTCGAGGTCGAGCGCGGCAGCCTCGTCGTGCGCGGTGAGCGCAAGGACGTCCGCTCCGAGGACGAGCGCGGTCGCAGCGAGATCCGCTACGGCAGCTTCCGCCGCAGCTTCTCGCTGCCGAGCACGGTGAGCGCCGACGCCGTGAGCGCGAGCTACGACGCCGGGGTGCTGACCGTCCGCGTCGCCGGCGCGCACGCGGCCGCCCAGCCGACCCGCATCGCCGTGACGACGACGGCCCCCGCCGTCGGGACCACGAACGAGTCGTCCGCCGAGGTCACCGAGGCCTGATCTGGCCCCGGGGGAACGGATCGTTGACGCATCCGGCCGGTAGGTCCGGCCCGACGCGTCAACGGTCCGGTCCCCGCCAGCCCGTCAGCGCGCCAGGCGCACCGAACTCGACAGCAGCGCGGCGTGCACGAACGCCTGCGGCAGGTTCCCGCGCAGCTGCCGTTCCTGCACGTCCCACTCCTCGCTGAGCAGCGCCGCCGGGCCGCAGGCGGCGCGGTTGCGCTCGAAGAACCGGAACGCGTCGACCTCCTGGCCGTCGGCGTGCAGCGCCTCGGCCAGCAGGAAACCGCACAGCAGGAACGCCCCCTCGGTGGTGCCCAGCGGCATCGAGTCGGGGGAGTAGCGGTAGACGTGGTGGTCCTGGACGAGGTCGCGGCGCACCGCGGCCAGCGTCGCGCGCGAGCGCGGGTCGTCGACGGGGACCGCGCCGTGCAGCGCCGGGCGCAGCAGTGCCGCGTCCACGCCCGGCTGGCCCGGACTGCGCTGCCAGCGACCCTCCATCGGATGCAGGCAGTCGCGCGAGGTGCGCGCCAGGATGGTGTCGGCCAGCGCCGCGTACCGCGCGGCCTCACCCGGCGTGGACACCTGCGCCATGCACTTCAGCCCGGCCACGCACTCCAGCCGCGAGTGCGCCCACCAGTCGTCCTCGATCTCCCAGATCCCGGCGTCGGGTGTCTCCCAGCGCTTCTCGATGGCCGACACGACGACCTCGACGGCCCGTCGGCCGTCGGTGTCGAGCACGTCGAACCTCGCGGCCGAGGCCAGCAGCTGCAGGACCTCCCCGAAGGCGTCGAGCTGGAACTGCCCGCGCACGCGGTTGCCGGCGATGTCCCAGCCGCCGGGGTAGCCGGCCAGCCCCGTCGACCGCTCCTCGGGCACGGGACCGCCCAGCACCGTGTAGGCCGGGACGAGGTCGGGGCCGTCGGCCAGCACCCGCCGGGTCACGAAACCCACGAGGTCCTCGTACAGCGGGTACGGCGCCCCGCACTCGGCCAGCGCCAGGCCCGCGTAGCACTGGTCCCGGATCCAGGCGTAGCGGTAGTCGTAGCTGCGGCCCCTGTCGGCGTGCTCGGGCAGCGACATCGTCGCCGCCGCCGCCATCCCGCCGTCGTCCGAGGTCAGCCCGCGGATCACGGCGAAGGAGTGCCGCGCCTCGGTCGGGGCGATGCTGTCGGGCACCTCCGGCACGGCCGAGCGCCAGGTGTGCACGGTCGAGGTCCACGCGTGGTCCGGATCGGGGACCTCCTCGCGCACCCGCGTCCCCACCTCCAGCACCAGGTGGTGCTTCCCGCCGGCGGGAACGGCCAGGTGCGCCCGCAGGACACCGTCGTCCACGGCCGCCTCGCCCAGCCCGGACAACCGCACGTGCAGGTCGCCCGTGCGGGCCGTCCACCGGCCCGCGTCGTCGCGCTTGAGCGACCGCAGCGCCTTCGTCCCGAACTGGGCCCGCAGGTCGAACACGACGTCGACCTGACCGTCGCCCTCGACGGCGGTCACCTCGCGCAGCAGGACGGCGCACTCGGGGTCGCTGGGCATGGCCATCGCGTCGCGGCAGTCGATCGTGCCGTCCCCGCGGGAGGTCCAGTGGTGCCGGAACACCAGGGTTCCCGGTTCGTAGCACCCACCCCACGTGAACGGGTGCGAGGGGGTGACGGCGAACACGCCGCGGCCACCGAGCAGCGAGGCGAACACCGCGTCGTCGTGCCAGCGCGGGGAGCACATCCAGACCACGTCGCCGCGCGGGCCGACGACGGCCCCGCGGGCGCCGTCGGCCACGAGGGCGTAGTCGCGCAGGACGTGCGGCGGGAACTCGCGGGCCAGGTCCTCCGGGGTCACCCTCGCGCGCCGGTGGTCAGCAGCAGCTTGCCGACGTGCGAGGAACCCTCCATGACCTCGTGCGCGCGGGGGGCCTGCTCCAGCGGGAACCGGTCGTGCACGACGGGACGGACGACACCGTCGACCAGCAGCGGCCACACGTGGTCGCGCACGCTGGCCACGATCGCCGCCTTCTCCGCGGTCGGCCGGGTCCGCAACCCGGTGGCGTGCACCGAGAGCCGTTTGCGCAGCACCAGGCCCAGGTCGAGCTCGGCGCGCGTCCCGCCCTGGGTGGCGATCACCACCAGCCGCCCGCCGGTGGCCAGCACGTCGAGGTTGCGCGCCAGGTACGGGGCGCCGACGACGTCCAGCACGACGTCGGCACCGGCCGGTTCGAACTCCCGGACCCGTTCGACGAAGTCCTCCGTGCGGTAGTTCACGAGCAGTTGCGCGCCGAGGTCGGCGCAGCGTTCCAGCTTCTCCGGTGAACCCGCCGTCACCGCCACCCGGGCACCGACCTGGCGGGCCAGCTGGATCGCCATCGTGCCGATGCCGCTGGAACCGCCGTGCACGAGCAGCAGTTCCCCCGGCCGCAGCCCGGCGAGGGTGAACACGTTGCTCCAGACCGTGCAGGCCACCTCGGGCAGGGCGGCCGCGTCGACGACGGAGACCCCCTGCGGAACGGGCAGCAGCTGCCCGGCCGGGACGGCGACCTGCTCGGCGTAGCCGCCGCCGCCCAGCAGCGCGCAGACGGCGTCGCCGACCTGCCAGCCCGAGACCCCCTCGCCGAGGGAGGAGATCCAGCCCGACACCTCCAGCCCGGGGTGCTCGGGAGCGCCGGGGGGCGGAGGGTACTTCCCCTCGCGCTGCATCACGTCGGCCCGGTTGACGCCGGCCGCGGCGACGCGGACCACCACCTCACCGGGCCCGGCGACCGGGTCGGGCAGCTCGGAGACGACGAGGGACTGCGGCCCTCCGGGGGTTTCCACGATCACCGCGCGCACCCTGGGGACACTACGTCGGGCCCTCGTCCCCCGCTCGTTCCAGGAGAGCCTGCGCCCGCGCCAGGTCGTCGGGGTCGTCGACGTCGAGCGCCTCCAGCGCGCTGACGGGCACCTCCACCACGGCGCCGCGGAAGACCTCGCGCAACGGCCGCCCGGCCACGGCCGGCAACCCGTCCAGCACCCGGACCGCCGCGCTGCGCCGGTGCGCCGACAGCAACGGCTGACGACGGCCGTCCGGGTCCACGCCGATCACCGCGTCGGCCTCCGGATGCGCCCGCAGCGCCGCCACCAGGCGCTCGACGGCGCTCGCCGCGAACGGCTGGTCGGCGCCGAGCAGCACCACGACCTCGGCGGAGGTGGTCGCCAGGCCGGCGGCGAAGCCGGCCAGCGGCCCGCCCCCGGGCGGGTCCTCACGCACCCCGCCAGGTCCGACGAGGACCACCTCGAACCCGCCCAGTCCCGCCAGCAGGGTGTCCAGCACGGTGCTGCCCCCCAGCGGCGCCCGCAGCTTGTCGGCCCCCGGCCGCACCGCGGAGAACCGCGTTCCGGCGCCGCCCGCGACGACGACCACGGTCGTTCCCACGTCTCCTCCAGGCCACCCCCCGTCGGGGGTCGAGATTGCACGTTTCACCTGAACGGTCAAGCGGCGCGCCGTGCAGCCGATGGGCCGTTCGAGGGTTGTCGGGCCGAGGGGTTACACCTCGCGGTCCCACGTCCCGATCACTCCTGAGTCTGCTCGACCCCTGGTGGGCAGTTTTCCACCGCTCACCAACGCGTACGGAAGGTTGACATGCTGCGGAACCTGAGCATCCGAGCCAAGCTCGCGGTCCTCCTGGTGGTGCCACTCGTGCTGCTGCTCGTCGCCGTCGTCGTGACGACCGCCCAGAGCGCGGTGACGACCACCGAACGTCGCCACCTCGCCGCCTACGCGAAGTCGACGCAGACGATCAACGAGTTCTTCACGGCCCTGCAGACCGAACGGCAGAACGCCGTCGAGTACCTGGCCGCCCCGAGCGAGGAGGGCAGGAGCCGGCTGGCGACCGACCGCGCCGCCACCGACGCCGCGGTCGCCGCGGTGCGCCAGGCGGCCACCGACAGCGGCCTGGACCTGACCTCCGGCGCCGCCGGCGCCGTCGACGAGCAGCTGCTGCGCGCCCTGGGGCAGACCCTGCCGCAGACCCGCAGCGCCGTCGACGGCGGGACCACCACGCCCCTCGCGACGCTGTCCGCCTACAGCGACATCAGCTCCACCGCGACCGACCTGACGGTCGCCGTGGCCGAGAACGCCGCCGACCGCGACATGGCGCAGGAGATCGGCGCCTTCGGGTACCTGCTCAAGCGCGTCGACGCGCTGGCCCTGGAGCAGACCGCCGGCGTCCTGGCCATCCAGGGCAACGCCACCACCGCGGTGGAGACCCTGCGCGGCACCGCCATCGAGCGGGGCACGTACTTCGAGCAGCAGGCCCGCCACCGCCTGCGCGCCGACGACATCGAGGCGCTCGACTCCCGACTGAACTCCGGCGCGACGACCTCGGCGCTGGCCTTCCTCAACCAGGACCGCAACCTGTTCGAGGCGAGCAGCGCCCCGTCGCTGAGCCAGGCCGACTGGGAGGAGACCTCCGACGAGGTCATCACCGCCTACCAGGACGCCACCGCAGCCCTCGCCGACGACGTCGCCGAGGAGGCCGACGCCGCGGCCACCCGCGCCACCATCGGCACGGTCGTCCTGCTCGCCGTCGTCCTGCTGGTCTTCGTGGCCGTCGGCTGGTTCGGCTTCCGCGTCGCCCGCAGCATCGGTGACCGCCTGCGCGACCTGGCCGCCGCCGCGACCGAGGTCCGCGACGAGCTGCCGCGCATGGTCGAGCGCATGCAGACCCCGGGCGAGGGCCCGGGCGTGGAGTTCACCCCCATCCCGGTGACCAGCAACGACGAGATCGGTCAGCTGAAGGTCGTCATCAACGACCTCAACGAGACCACCTTCCGCATCGCGGGGGAGCAGGCCGCCCTGCGCGCCTCGATCGCCGAGATGTTCGTCAACGTCGCCCGCCGCGACCAGACCCTGCTGGCCCGCCAGCTGGCCTTCCTGGACCAGCTGGAGCGGACCGAGGAGAACCCCGACACCCTCGAGGACCTGTTCACCCTCGACCACCTCGCGACCCGGATGCGGCGCAACGCCGAGTCCCTGCTCGTGCTGGCCGGCATCAACACCGGTCGCCGTCTGCGCCGGCCGCTGCCGCTGTCCGACGTCGTGCGCACCGCGGCCGGCGAGATCGAGCACTACGGCCGCGTCGACCTGGCCCTGCAGGTGGACCCGCCGGTCGTCGGCCACCTGGCCCTGTCGGCCTCGCACATGATCGCCGAGCTGCTCGAGAACGCGACGAACTTCTCCGACCCCGGCACCCGCGTCGTCGTCGGCACCGCCGAGACCGACCGCGGCGTCGAGGTCACCATCAAGGACGCCGGCCTCGGCATGAACGCCGAGGAGGTCGAGACCGCCCACCAGCGCATCTCCGGTGGCCGCGCCTCGGAGTTCGTCGGGGCTCAGCGCCTCGGGTTCTACGTCGTCGGCCGCCTCGCCGGCCGCCTCGACGTCGACGTCGAGTTCGCCACCGCCGAGGGTGAGGGCACGACCGTCACCCTGGTCCTGCCGGCCGCGCTGTTCACACCGGGCAGCGTCAAGGGCGGCGAGCCCGAACTGGCCGCGCTGGACTCCGGTCTGCCGCAGCTGGACGGCGCACCCTCGGCCCTGCCGGAGGCTCCCTCGGCCCTGCCGGAGGCGCCGTCGGCGCTGCCGCAGGCCCCGGGGGCTCCGGCCGCCGGCCCGCTGCCGACCCGCACCCCGTCCGCCCCGGCCGGTGGCGCGAGCACGATCGTCAGCAACCCGCTGGCCGCCGGCGGCCTGGGCGACGCCCTGTCCCAGACGCTGCAGCAGTCGGCCGCCGAGGCCGCCGCCAGCAGCGAGGTCGGCGTCACCGCGCCGAAGACCAAGGTCGAGGGCCGGCAGCTGCCGACCCGCAAGCGCGGTGCCCAGGCGCAGGCCAAGGTCGACGCGGCCACCGCTGCCCCGGCCGCCCCGGTCGCCGAGCCGGTCGCGCCGGTCGTGGAGCCGGCGGAGGACTGGAAGCCCGTCACCGCCCCGTCCCCGGGTGCGGCGGCGATGCCCAAGCGCGAGCGCAAGGCCGAGGCGCCGACCGCTCTGGCTGCGGCGCAGGACATCCTGCCCAAGGCCGGTCGCAAGCCGCGCCAGGTGCGCGACTCCGCGACCCCGCCGAAGACGGCCGCCGAGGCCTTCTGGACCTCCCGCAAGCGCAGCGGGGAGGACCTCAAGGGCTCCGCGCTGGACGCCCTGGAGGCCAACCGCGCGGCGCAGGTCGAGACCCCCGTGGCCCAGGCTCCGGCTCCCGTCGTGGAGGCCCCGGTGGCGCCGGTCGTGGAGGCTCCCGCGGCTCCGGTCGTGGAGGCCCCGGTGACGCCGGCCCCGGTCGTCGAGACCCCGGCTCCCGTGGTCCCGACCCCCGTGGTCGAGGCTCCGGTGGTTGCGGCTCCCGTCGTCGAGACCCCGGCTCCCGCCCCGGTCGTCGAGGCGCCCGTGGCCCCCGCCCCGGCCCCGGTCGCGGCCTCGGTCGCGGCGCCCGCCGCGCCGACCCCGGCGGCCCCGGCCCCCGCGGCGACCCGCACGGTCGGCGAGGCCCTGCGCCAGCGCAACGCCCTGGCCGCCGAAGCGCTGAACGCCCTCACCGAGGGCCAGAGCTTCACCCCCTCCCGGGGCACCGGCTCCGCACCGCTGGTCCGCCGCCAGGCGGGCGCCACGGCGGCCGCGGCCAAGCCCGCCCCGGTCCGCGCGGCGGCCAACCGCCAGCGCCGCGCCCCCGCTGACGTCCGCTCGATGCTGTCCGGCTTCCAGGCCGGCGTGTCCCGCGGTCGCGCAGGCGAGACCCCGGCCGCTCCCGAGAGCGGTGCCGACGGTGACGCCTGACCAGAACTCCCGGAAGTCCTTCCGGGGCGACGAAGAACGTCCGACCCACCACCCTGACCAGAAGAACGCCGCGAGAAGAGGAACCCCACTGTGACCGCGCTTAGCTCCGAGGCCGCCGACTTCAGCTGGCTCCTCGACAACTTCGTCAAGAGCGTCCCCGGCGTCACCCACACCGTCGTCGTCTCCGCCGACGGCCTGCTGATGGCGATGTCCGACAAGCTCCACCGCGAGGCCGGCGACCAGCTCGCCGCCATCGTCTCCGGCGTCTCCAGCCTGGCCCGCGGCGCCGCCAACCAGCTGCAGTCCGGCGAGGTGCGCCAGGCCATCATCGAGATGGACGACGCGTTCTTCTTCCTCGTCAACATCTCCGACGGTTCGGTCCTGGCCGTGGCCGCCGAGGCGGGCTGCGACGTCGGCCTCATCGGCTACGAGATGGCCATGCTGGTCCAGCGCGCCGAGACCGTCCTGACCCCGCAGCTGGTCTCGGAGATGCGGGCGGCCCTGCCCACCTCCGCGCCGGCCGCGGCGCGGTGGTGACGGCACGTGACAGCACCTGGTAGCGCGGACCTCTGGTCCGACGACGACGACCAGGACGTCGAGGAGTTCACCGTCCGCCCGTACACCGTCACCGGTGGCCGGACCCGCCCGAGCAACGCCGACCTCCCGGTCGAGGCGCTCGTGGAGGCCACGGCCGCACCGGAGATCGGGATGACGCCGGAACGGCGCAGGATCCTCGAACTCACCTCGACGTCCTACCTGTCGATCGCGGAGCTGTCCGCACACGTCCACCTGCCGGTCGGCGTCGTCCGCGTCGTGGTCAGCGACCTGTCCCAGTCCGGGAAGGTCCGCATCCACGGCCTCACGATGACCTCGGCCCCTCAACCCGCGACCACCATCAGCGTCCTGGAGAGTGTTCTCAATGGCATTTCCTCGCTCTGACGTGAGCCCCGCCGGAGCCGGAGCGCCCGCGGGAACCGACACTCAGGCCCCGCCCACCGTCGTCAAGATCGTCGTCGCCGGCGGCTTCGCCGTCGGCAAGACGACCTTCATCGGATCCATCTCGGACATCGAGCCGCTGCGCACCGAGGCCGCGATGACCGAGCACTCGGTCGGCGTCGACGACGCGGGCCTGAACTCCGAGCGCAAGACCTCCACCACGGTCGCCATGGACTTCGGCCGCATCGCGCTGCCGGGCAACCTGTGGCTGTACCTGTTCGGCACCCCCGGCCAGGACCGCTTCCTGTTCATGTGGGACGACCTGGTCAAGGGCGCCATCGGCGCCGTCGTCCTGGTCGACACCGACCGCCTGGACCAGTGCTTCCCCGCCGTGGACTACTTCGAGTCCCGCGGCATCCCCTTCGTCGTCGCGGTCAACTGCTTCGACGGCGTGGCCCAGCACGACCTGGACTCCGTCCGCGAGGCGCTGGCGGTCCCTGACCACGTGCCGCTCGTCTACACCGACGCCCGCTCCAAGGCCGCGACCAAGCACAGCCTCATCACGCTGGTGCAGACGGCGCTCGCACGCCTGAACGCCGCGTCCTGAGGTCGCCGCGCACCGGCGGAGGCCGGTCCCCGATCCCGGGGGCCGGCCTCTGCTGCGTCCCCCCGCCCCACCCGCCCCAACCACCCGGTGATCAAGGATTCAACGCCGGCGATCAAGGATTCGCGACCCCTCGAGCGCCGCGGTCGAATCCTTGATCACGGGGGTGGGGGGCGGGCGCGTTTCAGCTCTGCGGCCCAGGTGCCGATGAGAAGGCAGAGCAAGTGATGAGCGGTCCCGGCGACGGGGTCGCACCCGACGCGAGAAGTGGGAGCGCCCGTGGACGACATGGACGAGATCGTCCAGGAGTTCCTGGTCGAGAGCTACGAGAACCTGGACCAGCTGGACTCCGACCTCGTCGCGCTGGAGCAGCAGCCCGGTTCGCGGGAACTGCTGGCCAGCGTCTTCCGCACCATCCACACGATCAAGGGCACCTCCGGGTTCCTGGCCTTCTCCAAGCTGGAGTCGGTCGCCCACGTCGGGGAGAACCTGCTCGCCCGTCTGCGCGACGGCCAGCTGGTCATGACCCCGACCACGACCGACGTGCTGCTGCGCATGGTCGACACCATCCGTGCCCTGCTGAGCGCCATCGAGGAGTCGCACTCCGAGGCGGCCGTCGAGGTCACCGCCGTCGTCGCCGCCATCCGGGCGGTCCTCGACGGGGAGGAGCCCGTGCTGCCCGCCGGCGCCGCCGCCGGTGTCGAGGTCGCGCCCGAGCCGGCCCCCGTCGCCGAGCCGGCCCCCGTCGCCGAGGTCGCCCCCGTCGCCGAGATCGCGCCCGAGCCGGCCCCCGTCGCCGAGGTCGCGCCCGAGCCGGCCCCGGTCGTGGAGGTCACCCCCGAACCCGCTCCCGCGCCCGTCGTGGAGGTCGCGCCCGAGCCCGCGCCGGTCGCCGAGGCCACCCCGGCCCCGGCCCCGGCCCCGGTCCCCGCCGCCGCCCCGGCTCCCGCCGCCCCCGCCCCGGCCGGTGCCGCACCCGCCGAGAAGGCGTCGGCCGCCGAGGCCACCATCCGCGTCGACGTGGAACTCCTGGAGTCCCTCGTCCGCCAGGCCGGCGAACTCGTCCTGGCCCGCAACCAGATCCTCCAGCGCGCCGGCGCGCTGCGCGACGAGGACCTGACCCGCGCCTGCCACCGGCTGAACCTCGTCGCGAGCGAGATGCAGGAAACGGTCATGCGCACCCGCATGCAGGCCATCGACCACCTGTGGTCGAAGCTGCCCCGCGTCGTGCGCGACCTCGGGAACATGCTGGGCCGCAAGATCAAGCTCGAGATGGAGGGCGGCGAAACCGAACTCGACCGCACCCTGCTGGAGGCGGTCAAGGACCCGCTGACGCACATCGTCCGCAACGCGGTCGACCACGGCATCGAGCCGCCGGAGGTCCGTCGCGCGGCGGGCAAGAACGAGGTCGGCACGCTGAAGCTGCGCGCGGCCCACGAGGGCGGCCAGGTCGTCGTCGAGATCCGCGACGACGGCAAGGGCATCGACCCGGGCGTCATCGGCGCCAAGGCCGTCGAGAAGGGCCTGGTCTCCGCGGCCAAGCTGGAGGTCCTGACCCCGAACGACATCCTGCAGTTCCTGTTCCTGCCCGGTTTCTCCACCGCGGCCAAGGTCACGAACGTCTCCGGCCGGGGCGTCGGCATGGACGTCGTGAAGACGAACATCGAGCGCATCGGCGGTTCCGTCGACGTGGAGTCGGTGCCCGGCCAGGGCACCACCTGGCGGCTGCGGATCCCGCTGACGCTGGCGATCGTGCCGGCCCTGACCGTCGAGTGCGCCGGTCAGCGCTACGCGATGCCGCAGGTGAACCTGCTCGAACTCGTGAGCCTGGACACCGAGCGCATGAGCAAGGCGATCGAGGACGTCGGTGGCGCGAAGGTGTACCGCCTGCGCGGTGCGCTGCTGCCGCTGATCCGCCTCGAGGAGGCGCTGGAACTGCAGCGCCCCGCCGACGTCGAACTGCCGACGAACCTCGTCATCGCCGTCCTGGAGTGCGACGGACGTCGTTTCGGCCTGCTGGTCGACCGCGTCCTGGACACCGAGGAGATCGTCGTCAAACCCCTCTCCGGGGCGTTGAAGGCGATCGGGGCCTACGCCGGCGCCACGATCCTCGGCGACGGTCGCGTCTCGCTGATCCTCGACGTGCAGTCGCTGGCCCGCCGCACCATGCGTTCGGACGGCCTGGAGCACGTCAACGACGAGGCCGCCACCCAGCAGGCCGCGACCGGCGACGGGCAGCGTCTGCTCGTCGTCGGCCTCGGCGGCAACCGCCGGGTCGCGATCCCGCTGGACGTCGTCACCCGCCTCGAGGAGTTCCGCACGGACTCCATCGAGCGCGTCGGGCGCCGCGAGGTGGTCCGCTACCGCGGCGAGATCCTGCCGCTGGTCCGGCTCTCCAACCACCTCGGTGGTGGCTCGCGGTCGTCCTACTCGACGGAGGAGGTCGAGTCCGTCCCGGGTGTCGTGTACTCCGCACGCGGCCGGTCGGTCGCGATCGTCGTCGACGAGATCGTCGACATCGTCGCCGGCCAGGACGCGCACAGCGACATCGACGACGCCGGTCTGGTCGGTTCGGCGGTCATCCGCGACCGCGTGACCGAACTCCTCGACGTCCGCTCGGCGATCCTCGCCGCCGACCCGAACTTCTTCACCGAGCAGGCTCAGAACGAGCTCGCCGAAGCTTCCAAGCGACTGGGGGTCTGACGTGTCCACGCAGTACGCCACGTTCCACCTCGCCGGGCACCTGTTCGGTGTCGAGGTGCGGCGCGTGCAGGAGGTGCTCACCGAGCAGCCCCGCACGCCCGCGCCGCTGGCCCCGCGCGCCGTCGCCGGCCTGATCAACCTGCGCGGTCAGGTCGTCACGGCGCTGGACCTGCGCCGCCGGCTGAACATGCCCGACCGCGAGGAGGGCAAGGTCGCGATGAACGTCGTCGTCCGTGCCGCCGAAGAGGTCTGGAGCCTGCTGGTCGACTCCATCGGTGGCGTCATCGAGGTCACCGACTCGACCTTCGAGCCGCCGCCGGACACGCTGTCCGGGCCGATCCGCGAACTGATCCGCGGCGCCTACAAGCTCGACGACGCGCTGCTGCTCGTCCTCGACGTCGACAAGGCGCTGGAGATCGAGGGCGCGGAGAACGCGGCCTGAGAACGCGGCCTGAGAACTGCTGGACGGGGTGGGACCTCCGGGTTCCACCCCGTTCTGCGTCCGGCGGTCCACGGTGCCCGGCGTCGGCCGGCTACCCCGGGCGACGGTAGAGGTGCCGCTCGTCCTCCGGAACCACGGGCACCGACGACGCCTGCCCGGCTTCCTGCCCGGGTTCGTGCCCGGGTTCCTCCTCGGGAGGTTCCCCGGCGGTCGGTGCGGCCGCGGTCGCCGGCTCGGGAACTCCCTCCTCGACGTCGGCGACCGGGGCACCGGCGGGCCCGGCCCGCCAGATCACCAGGCCGGCCACGACGGGGACGACGATCGCCGGCAGCAGCAGCGCCAGGGCGCCGGCGACCTCGGGGAAGCTGTTCGTGGTCGGGCCGTACCAGTTCAGCTCCAGGGAGCCGGTGCCCTCGTCGGCCGCGCCGGACACACCGTGCACCAACCCGGCCGTCACCAGCAGCGCCTGCAGTCCCGCGAGGCCCGCGCCGGCTGCGGCCACGCGGCGTCCCCAGCGGTCCGGAACCAGCCAGGCCGGCCGGCCGGCGAGCACGACGGCGGCCACCGCGAGCGCCGCGACCGGCCCGGCGAGCAGAGGCCCGGGCAGGCCCATCTGGAACCACAGCACGCTGAACCGGCGCGAGACCGGCAGGTCGAAGCCGTCGGTGGCGCCGGCGTCCAGGCCGCGCTGGTCGGGGGAGATCCCGAAGAAGTCCGCGTCGTAGGCACCCGTGAGGACCCGCCGCCCCGCCTCGCCGACGAGGACCACCGGCAGCAGGCACGCCGCGACCAGGAGCCACGAGACCCACCGCCGCCGCGCGTCCTCGTCCGCAGCGCCCTCGCCGTCGCTCCGTTCGTCGCCGGAGCGCTCCTGCTCGTCCTCACCGGCCGTCACGACACGACGTTACGGCCGGGTGGTCCCCACGTCGCCCGGACGGCGCAACCCCGTCGCGAGGGGTGACCCACCCGGGGGTCCGGGAAGCCGGGGATGCGCCCGGACGGCTGACCTGACCTGGCCCGCGGGGTCACGCAGTGTCAGGGTGGGGCCACTCCGCCGGACCGGGCGGTGCGACCAGACCGGAGGCGACACCGTGCACTACTCCCTCGTGAGCTCTCCCGTCCTGGGCTTCGACCTCGTCCGGATCCCGCACGGCGACTCCACCGCCGAGGTGCTGCTGCGCGCGCTGGCCTGCGGTCCCCGCGAGATCGACCTCCTGGCCGCCCGGCACGACCCGGCCGTGCGCGTCGCCGCGTGGGAGTCCGTGCGCACGGCCTGCGACGACGTCCCGCAGATCACCGACGTGCTGCACCAGGTCGCCAACGGCCTGGCCGGTGAGGACTTCACCGACGAGGTCGCCGGCGCCCGCGTCGAGTCCGGCATCGTCCGCGTCCTGCAGACCAGCACCATCGCCGACGCCGACGCCCTCGTGCGGTTGGTGCACCACGACGTCCTGGACTGGACGTGGTCGACGCCGCTGGCCGGTGGCCCGCGGCTGCGCACCGAGGACGCCGGCCGCGCCGGTGACGTGCTCGCCGACGCCGCCGTGTCGACCTACCTGGGCGACCGGTTGCCCGACCACGTCCGCCGCGTCCTGGCCCACCCGTACCTGCAGGCGTCCAAGGACCTCGCCCCGCTGCCGGAGCAGCCCACGGGCCTGGGGCCGGAGCAGGCCGGCGTCGCCCGGGTGCTCGACACCCTGCGCCGCCTCGACGGGACCGACCGCGCCTGCCTGCGGGCCGTCGCCGACTCCAGCCGTCCGTCGGCCGGGGAGTGGGCCGGCGCCGTCCACGACGCGTCGTGGGCCGTGCACCTGTCCGACCGGGTGCGCACCGCCGCCGCCGCCCAGCTGCTGGCCGTCCGCGCGTTCCGGGCCGGCGGCCTCGACGCCGCCGACGGCGCGAGCGGGCTGTGGAACATCGTCTCCGGCGTCGTGCACGCCGAGGTCGTCGCCGACCTGCTCAGCTCCGACGCGCGCGCCGTGCTGGTGCGGCCGTGGGAAGCGGCCTTCGGCACCGCCTGAGGCCACCCCTGCGCCCCGGTACCGTGGGGGCGTGCTGGATCCCGCCGTGACGACCGGTGCCCCCGGTCCGTCGCGGGGCGGGTTGCGGGTGCTGCGCGCGGGGGCCGTCGCCGGCACCGTCCTGGGGCTGGCCGCCGGGGCGCACGTCGCCGCCGGTGGGGGTGTGCCCGCTCCGGCCCTGCTCGCGGCCGTCGCCGTGGTGCTGGTGGCCGTGTGCCTGCTGCTGGCCGGCCGGCGGTTCTCCTGGCCCGTCCTCGGCGGGCTCCTCGGGGGCGGGCAGGTCGCGTTGCACGCGGTGTTCGCCTGTTCCGGTCCCACGACGGCCGTCGTCGCGGCCGGTCACCACCAGGAGTGGACTCCGGTGGACGTGACCGCCGCCCCGGGGGTGTTCTCCGTCGGGATGACGTTCGCGCACGCCGTGGCCACGGTCCTGGCCGTGCTGGCGCTGGTCCACGGCGAGTTCCTGCTGTGGTCGCTGTGGGCGTGGTTGCGCCCGCTGGTCCGGGTCCTGCTGCCCGTCCTGCGGCACGTCGCGGTGCGGGTCGCCCCGGTGCCGGCCGACCTGCCGAAACCGCGGTCGGTCGCGGCGCGCCGGGTGCGCCGACGTGGTCCGCCGAGGGTTCCCGCCCTCGCCACCACGTCCTGACGACACCACCCGGAGTGACCACCGTGAAGACCACCCTGCCCGCGCGCGCCCTCGTCGTGGGCGCAGCCGCCTGCACCGCAACCGTTCTCGCCGCCGTGCCCGCCGCGGCCCACGTCCACGCCGTGCCCGACGCGACGGCCGCCGGCGGCTACAGCGTCGTGACGTTCCGCGTTCCGAACGAGTCCGACACGGCCGCGACGACCTCGATCGAGGTCGCGCTGCCGACCGACCACCCGTTCAGCTACGTGGCCACGAAACCCGTGGCCGGCTGGACCGCCGTCGTCACCGAGGGCGCGTTGCCCGCACCCGTGGAGGACGACGGGGTGACGGTGACGCAGGCTCCGCTGACGATCACCTGGACGGCCGACCCGGGAACTCCCGGGATCGCGGTCGGGCAGTTCGAGGAGTTCGAGGCCAACGTCGGTCCGCTGCCCGGCGAGGGGACCCGCATCGTCCTGCCGACCGTGCAGACCTACGCCGACGGTGAGGTCTCGAGCTGGACCGAGGTCGCCGAGGAGGGGGCCGGGGAACCGCAGAGCCCGGCGCCGGAGTTCACCACGACGGCCGCCTCCGCCGACGAGCACGGTGCGGCGACGGAGCACGTCGAGGAAGCCCAGGAACCCGCGGCGGCCGTCGAGGGTTCCGACGCCGACCCGCTCGCCCGCGGCCTGGCCGGCGGTGCGCTCGTCCTGGGACTGGCCGCCCTCGTGATCGTGCTGCTGCGGCGTCAGCGGTCCTGATCCAGCGGTCCCGACCCGTCGCGGGAGGGGGGCGTCGCCGGCGATCCCCCTCCCGCGGCGAGCAGTTCCCGACGTGGCGGCGAGGTCGCGGCGCGGCGGCTCAGGCGTTCGCGCTGAACCCCGCGACCGCCCGCACCACGGCCCGGTGCAGCAGCGGATCGCCCAGCGGCCGGAAGTGCCCCTCCAGCGGCAGCTCGACCTCCGCGGCCCCGGCCAGGCCGGGGGTGCCCGCCTCGCGCGGCACGTGCGGATCCCACCGGGGGCGCAGCGCCACGATCCGCGGGTGCGAGCTGACGTCGGCGACGAGCCGGCGCACCGCGGGGTCGCGGGGGGACAGCCGGCGCACCGACCGGGCCGGGAACCACGTCGCGTGGCGCGAGCCCGCGAACGGGGTGGCCACCGCGACGGCGCCGCTGACGCGGTCGGCCACCTCGGGCAGGGCGAACGCGGCCTTGGCGATCAGGCCGCCCTTGGAGTGCGCGACCACGACGACGTCGTGCAGGTCGAGGGCGACGAGCCGGTCGCGCACCAGCAGGGCGGCCTCGTCCAGCTCGGCCGAGTTCGCCCCCATCCCGGGGACGACGTGGACGGGGTGGCCGGCCGCGTGCAGCGCGTCGCCCAGGCCGCGCAGGACGTGCCAGCTCTCCCAGATCCCCGGCAGCAGGAGCACCGGCGCGCCCGTGCCGCCCGACCAGTCCGGGCTCCCGGGCAGCAGCGCCCGCAGCTGGGCCCGCACGATCCAGGCGTAGTCCGCGGCGCGAACCGCCAGGCGCAGGCTCACCGCTGCACCAGCTCGGCCGGCCACGTCGTCCGCGTGCCCCACCGCACGCCCTCGTCCTGGACCCGGTCGAGGCGGACGGTCGGTCCGCCGGGCGCGTCGGTGGCCGTCAGGCGGTGGGGCACCGCACCGTCCTCGCCACGGGTCAGTCCGTGGCGGCGACCAGGGCGTTCGCGTGGCCGTGCCCCAGGCCGTGCTCGGACTTCAGCCAGTTCACCTGCTCCAGGTGCTTCAGGCCCGGGTGCTCGGCGCGGTGGGCGCGCAGCAGGTCCTGCCACTCGGTGACCGGCCTGCCGTACTTCGCCTCGATCGAGGGGAAGTAGCTGGCCGGGCCCTTGACCTTCTCGCTCACGTGGTCCTCCTCTGGTGTCGTCCCTCGTCCGGATGACTCCCGGATCCTGCCGGATCCAGCGGTCACCGCGGGCGACCTTCGAGCGGAGGAGCTGCCGTGCCCGAGGATGCGCAGGCGACCGGACGTCTCATGACCGCCTACTTCGCGGCCATGACCGCCGGCGAGGACCTCACGCCGTACCTCGATCCCGGCGTCACCTGGACGGACGCCGACACCGGCGAGGTGTTCACCGGCCCGCTCGCCGTCCAGGACCACATCACGGCCCTGCACGAGACGCGGTACGCCGCCCGTCCCGTGGGGACCTCCCTGACCAGCGCGGCCGGGCGCGCGGTGCTGGAGGGCTGCTTCGTCGCCGACACGGGGGAGCAGCGTGTGCCCTTCTGCCTGGTCTACGACCTGGCGGGCTCCCGCATCGTCGCCATGCGGCTGTACGCGTCGTTCACCGCGTTGTCGCGGCTGGCGCGCTGAGCCCGGGCTCGCGGCCCGACGCGTTCCCGCTCGACGGGTGGCGCGCGGCGCAGCAGAGTAGGCGTGTACGGACAGTCACGACGTCAAAACACAGCGTCGCCTTCAAGGTTGGGCGCCGGACGCCGATGGATAGGAAGCCGCCCGTCCGGGTGGCGTTCCACGGCGCCGACCCCCGCGCCGGCGGCAGGGAAGGTCAGGTACGACGTGAGCCAACGCATCAAGGTGCTCACCGTGGACGACTCCGTCGTCGTCCGGCGGCTCGTCACCGACGTGCTGGCCTCCGACCCGGCCATCGAGGTCGTCGGTACCGCGCCCAACGGCAAGATCGCGCTCGACAAGATCGCCCAGCTCGCCCCCGACGTGGTGACGCTGGACATCGAGATGCCCGTCATGGACGGCCTCGAGGCGATCAAGGAGATCCGCAAGGTCGACCGGCGGCTGCCGGTCATCATGTTCTCCACGCTCACCGAGCGCGGCGCGACGGCCACCCTCGAGGCGCTGTCCTCGGGTGCCTCCGACTACGTGACCAAACCGGCGAACGTCGGCTCGGTCCAGGAGTCCATGGACTCCGTCCGCGAGCAGCTGATCCCCAAGATCAAGGCGCTCGTCCCGCACCTGGCGGCCCCGGCCCCGGCCCCGGCCGCACCCGTGCGCCCCGTCGCCGCGCAGCCGGCCACCCCCGTCACCACCCGCGTCCCCTCCGGTGCCGTCAAGGCCCCGCGCGCCCTCGTCATCGGGTCCTCCACGGGTGGCCCCGAGGCGCTGTCGGCCGTGCTGGCCGGACTGCCCGCCACCCTCGGTGTGCCCGTGCTGGTGACCCAGCACATGCCGCCGGTCTTCACCCGCCTGTACGCCCAGCGCCTGGACAAGGCGAGCGCGTTGCGCGTCGTGGAGGCCACCGACGGCGAACCCGTCGTGCCCGGCAGCGTGTACGTGGCTCCCGGCGACTTCCACATGGAGGTCGTCCGCCGCGGGCCGCAGCTGGTGGTCAAGTTGCACCAGGGACCTCCCGAGAACTTCTGCAGGCCGGCTGTCGACGTCATGATCCGCTCGGCGGTCGCCGCGTTCGGCGGGGAGCTGCTGGCCGTCATCCTCACCGGGATGGGCTCGGACGGGAAGCTCGGCTGCAAGGCCGTCGCCGCCGCCGGAGGGCAGGTCGTGGCGCAGGACGAGGCCACGTCGGTGGTCTGGGGCATGCCCGGAGCCGTCGCCCGCGAGGGCATCGCGGACGAGGTCCTGCCCCTGGGTTCCATCGCCGACGCCATCACCCGGCGGCTGGGCCCGGCGGCCCGGCCGGCGACCGCCGGCAGTTCCCCCCTCGCTTCCACACGTTCCACCGCCTCGGTACCTCCGCCGGCGTTCAGTCCCGCCGCTCCCGCGGCCCGTCCCACTCAAGGCAGGTGGTGACATGGCACTCACGACCACAGCCTTCGACTGGGTCTGCACCCTCGTGCGCAAGGAAAGTGCGATCGTCCTCGAGAAGGGCAAGGAGTACCTCGTCGAGTCCCGGCTCGTGCCGCTGGCACGGGCTGCGGGTGCGGCCGACGTCTCCGCCTACGTCGACGGCATCCGGTTGCGTCCCGACCGCCGTGCGCAGACCGCGATCGTCGAGGCGCTGACCACCAACGAGACGTCGTGGTTCCGCGACGGCGCGCCCTTCCAGGCGTTCTCGACGTCGGTGGTCCCGGCTCTGAAGCAGGCCCGCGCGGCGACGCGGTCGCTGCGCATCTGGTCGGCCGCCAGCTCGACCGGCCAGGAGCCGTACAGCCTCGCGATCGGCCTGCAGGACAGCCTCGTCGCCGAAGGGTGGCGCGCCGAGATCGTCGCCACGGACCTGTCCAACGAGGTCCTGGAGAAGGCCAGGGCGGGTCGCTACTCGCAGCTGGAGATGAACCGCGGGTTGCCGGCGCCGATGCTCGTGCGCCACTTCACCCGGGTGGGCACCCAGTGGCAGGTGAACGACGACATCAAGCGGATGGTGCGTTTCCAGCAGCTGAACCTCACGAGTTCGTACGCGGCCCTGGGCCAGTTCGACGTGGTGTTCCTGCGCAACGTGCTCATCTACTTCGACCTCGAGACCAAGCGGGACATCCTGTCCCGGGTCCGCAAGGTGCTGCGCCCCGGCGGTTACATGTTCCTCGGGGGAGCTGAGACGACGTTGGGCGTCGACGACAACTGGGACCGCGAACTCATCGGACGGGTTTCGGTCCACCGTCCCAAGAATGGAGGTCAGGCATGAAGGCTCTGGTCGTGGATGACTCCCGCGCCATGCGGAAGATCATCGCTGGTGCACTGCGCAAGCTGGGCTACGAGACGGTCGAGGCGGCCGACGGCGCCGAGGCGCTGGAGGTCCTCAAGTCGGGGTCGCTGCCCGACCTCGCCACGGTCGACTGGAACATGCCCGTGATGGACGGTCTGACGTTCGTCACCCAGGTCCGGGCCAACCGCGACTACCGCGCGCTGACCCTGATGATGGTCACCACCGAGGCCGAGCACGGGCAGATCGTGCGCGCGCTGGCCGCCGGTGCGCACGAGTACCTCATCAAGCCGTTCACCGTCGAGGCCCTCGAGGAGAAGCTCTCCCTGCTGGGGCTGCTGCCCGAAGGAGCGCAGGCGTGACCGAACTGATCGAGGAGACCTACGAGGAGCCGACCGACTACGTCGAGGACGAGGCGCTCGCGCAGATCGTCGACCAGATGTGGGCGTCGTACTTCGCGCACACCGAGTTCCTGGTCCCGGCCTACGAGCCGCACGACATCGAGGGCGAGATCCTGTGCGCCTCGGTGACGATCTCCGGCGCCCGTCCGGGCATCGTGACCGTCAGCGTCGAGCGTCCGCTGGCCGCGCCGCTGGCCGGTGCGCTGCTGCAGGAGGACGGTGAACTGACCGACGAGGACGTCTACGACTCCCTCGGCGAGGTCTCGAACATCGTCGGCGGCAACATCAAGGCCCTCGTGCCCGACGCCGGCCCGCTGGGTCTGCCGGTGGTCTCGACCGCCAAACCGCTCCACGGGGCCTCCGACCGTCTGGCCGCCAGGCTGGACGCCAACTGGCAGGGTCAGTGGCTGACGTTCGAGGTCTGGCTGGCCGCGGCCGCCCCGTCCGAGGAGGTCCGGGCGTGAAGGCGCTGGTCGTCGACGACAGCCGTGTCATGCGGCAGATCGTCATCCGCACGCTGCGGCAGGCGGGCTACGACTGGGTCGACGTCGTCCAGGCCGAGAACGGCAAGGAGGGGTTCGACGTCGTCCGCAAGGAGAACCCCGACATCGTCCTGTCCGACTGGAACATGCCGGAGGCCACCGGCTACGAGATGCTGCAGAACCTCCGCGGTTCGGGCATCGACGTGCCGTTCGGCTTCGTGACGTCGGAGGGTTCGGAGGAGATGCGGGAGAAGGCGGCGGCCGCCGGCGCCCTGTTCCTCATCGCCAAGCCGTTCACGCCCGAGGCGTTCGCCGCCGCGCTGGCGCCCGTCCTCGGCGGTGACGCCGGTGCGGGGGCGACGGAGACCTCCGTCGCCCAGGGCGAGGTGAAGTTCGACGTCAACCCGTTGCCGTCGAACCTGGCCATCCGCAACCTGCTGTCGGACCTGCTGAACCGCGACGTCGAACTGCGCGAGGGCAACCCCGTGCCCGTCGGTGGGGTTCCGGGGTCGCTGGTCGGGCTGTACGTCGACGACCACCTGAAGTCCAAGGCCGTCGTGGTCTTCGACTTCCCCTTCGCCGCGCACGCCGGTGCCGCGATCGGCCTGCTGCCCCCGGGGGCCAGCGAGGCCGCGATCGAGGACCGGGAACTGCCGGAGAACCTCGCGGTGAACTCCCGCGAGGTGCTCAACATCATGGCGTCGCTGTTCAACGTCGAGGGTGCCGCGCACCTGAAGCTGTACGCGTCGTACGTGCCCGGCGAGGTCCTGCGCCCGGACGTCGTGGACTGGGCGACCCGCACGGGTTCGCGTCTCGACCTCGCGGTCGAGGTGGCCCGCTACGGCAAGGGTGCGCTCAGCATCGTCACCTTCTGAGGTCGCACCCGGAGAACCCCCCGTCCGTCCGGACGGGGGGTTCTCCGTCGTCCGGGGTCCTCCCACCGGTGCGGGTCCTCGCACCGCAAGACGCTCGTGCGCCCGCCGCCGCCGCGGCGACCATCGGCACGTGACGACGACCGCCCCGACGACTCCCGCCGCGACAGCGCAGGACCTCCTCCTGCTGCTGCTGGAGGACGGCCGCCGCCGCGGCCTGCCGTCCCGCACCCTCGAGACCGTGATCGGCGGGGCGCTGCTGCTCGACCTCCTGGCCACCGGCCACCTCGAGTTCGCCGCCGACGGCGTGCTGGCCTACCGCCGCCGCGTCGTGGCGACGGGCGCCGAACCGGGGGAGGACCTGCGCCGGCGGGCCGTGCGGCTCGTCACCGGCCCCACGGGTGCGGGCCTGCCCGCGGTCACGGCCGTGGAGCGACTGGGATCGGCGCTGTCCGGGGCCGTGCTGGACCGGCTGGCCGCCGCCGGTGTCGCCGAGCACCGGCGCGAGCGCGTGCTGGGCCTGCTGCGCCGCGACCGCTGGGTCCTCACCCACCCCGCCCGGGCCCGCGCCGTCCGCGAGCGCCTGCGCGCGGTGCTGACCGGCGCCGCCGACCCCACCCCGCAGGACGCCGTCGCCCTGACCGTCCTGGCCGAGTCGGGTCGGGGCTTCCCGCTGGACGGGCTCGGCTGGAGCGCCCGTCGCGGGGCGGTCGCCGCCGCGCGCGAGCTCACCGCCGCGGTCCCGGGTCGTGCCGCACTGCGGGTCGCCGTGCTGGCCGCTGCCGGGTGAGCGGTCAGCGCAGCAGGATCGCCGTCGTGTCGTCCGGTCCCGCGGCCCAGTTCGGCTGCGCGGTCGGCCGGCCCAGCAGGTACCCCTGCCCGCACTCCACGCCGAGGTCCTTGAGCACCTCGAGCTCGCCGGTGCGCTCGACGCCCTCGGCCACCATCGTCGAGCCCAGCTCGGAGGCGAAACCCACCAGGGCGCGGGCGACCGCGCGGCGGGCGGGGTCGGTGTCGATGCCGCGGACGAAGGCGATGTCGAGCTTGACGATGTCCGGCGTCAGGTGCAGCACGTGCTGCAGGCTGGCGAACCCGGCGCCGGCGTCGTCGACGGCCACGCGCACGCCGGCCCGGCGCAGGTGCGAGATCACCTCGGTCAGCGCGGCGTAGTCCGCGACCGGATCGTGCTCGGTGATCTCGACGACCAGCCGGTCCGGGCGGGTGGACAGCAGCAGGTCGTGGGTGTCCTGGTCCAGCAGCGCCTCGGCGGAGGTGTTGACGCTGAGGTAGGCCCCGGCGGGCAGCCCGTCCAGCAGGGGCAGGGCGGAGGCGATGGCGGACTGCTCGAGCTTGACGCCGACGCCGGAGGAGCGGGCGTCGGCGAAGACCTGCTCGGGGCACCGCGGTGCGCCCTCGGCGCTGGTGAACCGGCTCAGCGCCTCGGCGCCGACGACGGTTCCCCGGTGCAGGTCGACGATCGGCTGCACCACGGTGAGCCGGCCGGCGCCGGCCACGAGGGCGTCGAGGGAGGCCAGCCGGTCGTCGCGTTCGGCGCGGCGCCGGTCACGGTGGTGCAGCACCCCGGCGACGAGCGCGGCGACGACGTGCAGCGCCTCGAGCTGGCGCGATCCCAGCGCCGCCACCGTCCGGTCGCTGACCCCGATCAACCGGCCGTGCGGTTCGCCGTCGGGACGGACGACGACGACGCTCAGCGGGCAGCCGCCGAGGTCGGTGTCGGCCAGGAGTCGGACCGTCGCGTGCGGTTCCAGGACGCTGGCGGTCTGCTCGACGTGGAACGGTGTGGCGGCCGTCGCGCGGGTCAGCGCGGCCACGGGGGTGCCGAAGATGTCGCGGGCCAGGTCCAGCAGCTGGGCGACGGCGTCAGCGTCGTCGTCCTGCGCGTGCACCTGTCGACCTCCCGCGGAACCTGCCCCCACCCGTCGCAGCGAACCGTGCGAGCCGCGGGCGCACCGCGCGGGGACGGTGCGAGCGCGAGGTGCCGCTGCTGACGGGACGACTTTTCCAGAACGCTGATCCACAGGCAATCACGAGACGGCAACAGTCACCAGTCGTGACCGAGGGTGATTGAGCGTCGGATCTCCGCAGGTGGGAGGGTCACAAGAGGACCGTCAGCCGCTAGCGTCGGCACCACCGGTCCCCAACGAGGAGGTCCCGATGACGAACTCCCACCTGTCCCCGTACCTGACCTTCGCCGGCACCACCAAGGAGGCCATGGCCTTCTACCACTCCGTCCTCGGCGGCAAGCTCGACGTGAGCACCTTCGGCGAGTTCGGAGCCCCCGACGGCGTCGACCCCGAGGGCGTCATGCACGCCCAGCTGGACACCGACACCGGCTGGACCCTGATGGCCAGCGACACCGCACCCGGCACCGAACTCGTCGCCGGCAACAGCGTCACCGTCGCGCTGTTCGGCGACGACGAGGAGGTCCTGCGCGCGGCGTTCACCGGCCTGTCCGAGGGCGGCACGGTGACGGTGCCGCTGGAGAAGCAGGTGTGGGGCGACGAGTACGGCGCCTTCACCGACCGCTTCGGCGTCTCCTGGATGGTCAACCTCTCCCCGGCCGCGGAGGGCTGAGGTCTTGCGGACCGTTGTCCGGCGCGCAGCGCCGGACAACGGTCCGAACCCGGCCGCGACCTCAGCGGCGCCCGGTCGGCCCGTGCAGCCGCATCCTCAGCACCGCGAGCATCGCCTCGCCGATGATCTCCTTCGACATCTTCGACGTCCCGTGCGTCCGCTCGGTGAACAGGATCGGCACCTCCCGCACGTCCGCGCCCTGCTGCAACGCCGCCAGCGTCGTCTGGATCTGGAACGCGTACCCCGCCGCCGTCAGCTCCGACAGGTCCAGGGACCGCAGCAACGAGGCGCGCCACGCCTTGAACCCGCCGGTCAGGTCCGCGACCGGGGCCCGCAGCAGCGTCCGCGCGTAGACGTTGGCCCCGCGCGAGAGCGCCTTGCGGTACCACGGCCAGGCGTCGTCGAGCGCGCCGCCGGGCACGTACCGCGCGCCCAGGACCAGGTCCCCGCCGGCCGCGACCTCGGCCAGCATCCGCGGCAGCGCCTCGACGGGGTGCGAGCCGTCGGCGTCCATCTGCACGACGACGTCGTGGTCGCCGGTGGCCAGCGCGTGCGCGAACCCCGCCCGGTAGGCCGCGCCCAGACCGTCCTTGCTCGTGCGGGTCAGCAGCCGGACGCGACCCTGCGGGTACCGCGCGGCGACCTGCTCGACGATCGCCCCCGTCCCGTCGGGGGAGGAGTCGTCGACGACCAGGACGTCGGGGGCGACGGGGGAGTGCAGGACCCGGTCGAGCATCCCGGAGATGTTGTCGGCCTCGTCGTAGGTGGGCAGGACGACGACGCAGCGCAGGGCTTCGGCCAACGTGAACTCGCTCGGTGGTCGGGAACGGACGGGCCTCCGACGCTACCGCAGGGTGATCGGGCGCCGATGAGTCCCGCACGGGCAGGCGGTCCACCGGGCATGAGCACCACGTCCCCGCCGTCCGGAAGCCCCGTGTCCGTCCTGACCTGCGTCGCCCGCGCCGCCCTCGCCGACGACCTCGCCGCGCTCAGCGACGAGCAGTGGCGCTCGCCGTCGCTGTGCAGCGGCTGGACCGTCGAGCAGACCCTCGCCCACCTGACCTCCGCCGCCCGGATGACGCCGTTCCGCTGGGTCCGCAGCGTGCTGGCCGCCGGTCTGCGCGCCGACGTGCACAACCGGCGCCGGCTGGCCGAGCACCTGGGACCGGGCCCGTCGGGCACGCTCGAACGGTTCCGGGAGGTCGTGCCCAGCCTGCGAGCGCCGTCGCGGCACGCCGCCGCGTGGCTGGGCGAGGTCCTCGTGCACGGCCAGGACGTCCGCCGCCCGCTGGGGCTGCCGGGTTCGGCCCCGGTCCAGGCCTGGACGGTCGTGGCGCGGTTCTACGCCGCCCGGAACTTCGCGGTGGACAGCCGGACGGTGGCGCGGGGACTGCGGCTCGTCGCCGACGACGGGCCGTTCGCCGTCGGGTCGGGGCCGCAGGTGGTCGGGAGCACCGAGGCGCTGGTGATGGCGATGGCCGGGCGCGCCGCGTACCTGCCGGAGCTGAGCGGTCCGGGGGCCTCGTTCGTGCGCTCGCGCATCACCGGCACCGGCCGCCGGTAGCGGTCCGTAGACTGGCGCGTGCCGGGAGGGCTGGCCGAGTGGTTGAAGGCGGCGGTCTTGAAAACCGCTAGGGAGGTACCCACTCCTTCCTCATGGGTTCGAATCCCATGCCCTCCGCTCGTCCCGCCCGCGGGGGCGGCCCGCCGCGCCCGCCTACCATGGGCGGGTGCAGGGAGCAGGGCGATGAGCGCGGTCGTGGGTCCGGAGATGACGCCGCAACGGCGGGCGACGGCGGTGCGGGCGTACAACACGCTGCCCGCCGAGGACCGGCACGACGTCGTCGCGCTGGCCCGGCAGGGCCGGCGACACCCGGACGAACGGGTCGCGGCGGTGGCCTGGTGGTACGCGGCCGCGGTGCTGCAGCCCCGCTGGTACAACCGGATGCCGGTCGCGGCGCCGTTCGTGGCGGCGCTGGCGCTGCTGACGGCCTCGCTCCTGCTCGACTTCTGGCCGTTGTCCCTGCTGGGCCTGGTCGTGCTGCTGGTCGGCGCGGCGCTCATCCGGCAGCGGCTGACCACCGCCCCGCTGCTGCGGCTCATGCGCCCGGCGGGTGCGGGGGAGCCGCAGGACTGACCCGCCGACACCCGCCGATACCCGCCGACACCCGCCGTCCCGTCCCACCGCCGGTCACCGGATCGGAGCTGGACGGAGCGGGTGGGGACGGCACAGCGTTCCCGCGCGACGCCGTCCGGGTGACGCCGTCCGGCCGACGGGTGAACACCCGTCCAGGCCACCGCTCACCCCGTCGATGACCAGGGCGTGCGGGTCCCCCGGGGAAGCGGTCGGAACGCGCTGAGCGCCTCGGGCCGGCTCGGCGTGGACCTCGTCGTCCTCGCGGTGCTCCTGGTCGCGCTGGCCCTGGTCCCGTCGGTGGCCGGGCCGGGCACGACGGCGACGCTGGCGGTGTTCGGTGTGGCCGAAGCCGCCGCGGCGTTCGCCGCGGCGGGCTGCCTGGCCTGGACGGGCCGGCGGAGCGGGGTTCCCGGGTGGTCCCGGCGCAGCTGGCAGCTGCTGGCGGCCGCGTGCCTGTCGTGGGGACTGGGGCAGCTGGTCTACGGCGCGCAGGACCTCCTGGGGCTGCGCACCGAGGGCACCACCGCGGCCGACGGCCCGTTCCTGGGGTTCTCGCTGCTGTCGGTGGTCTCGGCGCTGGTGGTGCTGCGCGGCCGGGCCCGGGAGCGCGCGGGGCTGCGGGCGCTGCTGGACGGTCTGCTGCTGGGCACCGCGCTGCTGACGGTGGTGTGGGTGGGCTGGCTCGGTGAGGCCGTGCGCCTGTCGCCCTACCCGGGCACGGACCTGGTCCTGCCGCTGGTGTACCCGGTGATGGACGTCGTGTTCGTGACGTTGACGATCATCTCGGTGCTGCGCACCGGTGTCACGGTCCCGGGCGTCCTGTGCCTGGCCGCGGCCTGCGCGCTGACGCTGGCCGACGCGGCCTACTTCTACGGGGTGCTGGCCGAGGCCGGTTTCACGACCGGGGGCCTGGCCGACCTCGCCTGGGTGCTGGGGTTCGGGTTGCTGGCCGTCGGGGCCCGCTACCGGCGCACGATGGACCGGGTGCACCACGCGCCGGCGGGGTCGTGGGTGTGGTTCGCCCCCTACGTGGCGATGCTGCCGGCGACGGTGTGCGGCGCGGTGCGGTTGTGGACCACGTCGGACCGGTTCGTGCTGACGGGCATGCTGTCGATGGTGGTCCTGGTGATGGCGCGGCAGTTCCTCGCCCTGGCCGACCACCGCCGCCTGCTCGCCGTCGCCGAGCGCCAGCGCCGGCAGCTGGACGTCCTGGCCCACGTCGACCCGCTGACGGGTCTGGAGAACCGCCGGCGGTTCTCCGAGCGGATCGCGCAGGCCGTGGCCGGGTCGCTGCGGACGGGAGTTCCGGTCGTCGTCGCCTTCGTCGACCTCGACCGGTTCAAGGCGGTCAACGACACCCTCGGCCACGCGGCCGGCGACGACCTGCTGCGCGGGGTCGCGGCGCGGTTGCGCACGTGCGTGCGGGAGGCGGACTGCGCCGCACGGTGGGGTGGCGACGAGTTCGCCGTCCTGGTCACCGACCCCGGCGCGGAGGTGGGCGCCGTCGCCGACCGCTTGCGGCAGGCCCTGTCCGAGCCCTTCCGGCTCGCCGGTGCGCCGTACGCGGCCACCGCGAGCGTCGGCGTGGTCCGCGAGGACCCCCGCCGTCTCCTGAGCACCCTGCCCGACGCCGCGCCGGACCCGGTGCCCGAACTCGTCGAGGCGTTGCTGGCCGCGGCGGACGCGCGGATGTACGCGGTCAAACGTGCCCGCGCCGACCGGGCCGTGGCTGATCACCGGGCCGATCAGTAGGGTCGTGGCCGTGGGTTCCGAGCGCGTGGCGGTGCAGGACGGGTTCCTCGCCGTCGACGTGGGTTCCACGGCGGGCCCGACGGTGCTGCTGCTGGCCGGGCAGTCGCTGGGGCCGCAGACCTTCGACGGGGTGCGCGCGGACCTGGCGGGCCGGTTCCGGGTCGTCGTCGTGCACACCCGCGGAACCGGCGCCTCGCAGGTGCCCGTCGGGGCGTGGTCGACGGCCACGTTCGCCGACGACGCCGTCGCCGTGCTCGACGCGCTCGGCCTCGCACGCGCGCACGTGTACGGGTTCTCGATGGGCGGCCGGGTCGCGACGCTGCTGGCCGCGCGGCACCCCGAGCGCGTCGACCGGCTCGTCCTGGGCGCCACCGGACCCGGTGGGGCGCACGAGGTCCCGCGGCAGGAGGAGGTCACCCGGCGGATGCGCCACACCGCCTCCGCGGAGGGCCTGGCCGGTCTGCTGGAACTGTTCTTCACCCCCGCCTGGATCGCGGCGAACCCCGAGGTGGCCCAGCGCTTCACCCCGCGCGGGACGCCGCGGGTCCGGCGCGCCCACCACGCGGCCAGCACCGGCCACGACGGGTGGGAACTGCTGCCCGCGATCGCCGCCCCGACGCTGGTCCTGCACGGCGCCGACGACGCGATGACGCCGGCCGCCAACGCCGCGGTGCTCGCCTCCCGGATCCCCGGCGCCCGGTCGGTCGTGCTGCCCGGCGCGCGGCACGGGTACCTGGAGGAGTTCCGGCCGCAGGCCTCGGAGGCCGTGCTGGAGTTCCTCGGTTGAGACGGTGCGCAGCGACCGGCAGGCTGGCGGGGTGGAACGTGAACTGGCCCGACGGCTGGTCGAGGTCCCCGGCGTCGTCGCCGTGGCCCTCGGCGGCAGCCGCGCCCGCGGTGAGCACGCCCCCGGTTCCGACGTCGACCTCGGCCTGTACTACCGGCCACCGCTGGACACCGCCACGCTGCGGCGCCTCGCCGACGAGTTCTCCGACGGCCCGGCGGCGCTGACCGAACCCGGCGGCTGGGGGCCGTGGGTCGACGGCGGCGGCTGGCTGCGCATCGGGGGAACCGCCGTCGACTGGATCTACCGCGACGTGGACCGGGTGGCGCGCAGCTGCCAGGACGCCCGGGACGGCCGGTGGGACTGGCACTTCCAGGTCGGGCACCCGCTGGGTTTCCCCGGCACCACCTACGCCGGGGAACTGTTCCACGGCGTCCTGCTGGCCGATCCGACCGGGGAACTGGGCGCGCTGCGCCCGGACGGGTTCCCGCCGGCGCTGCGGGCGGCGGTCGTGCAACGGCTGGACGAGGCGGAGTTCCTGCTCGGCGGGGCGGCCAAGGCCGATCCGCGGGGGGACCGCGCCTACGTCGCGGCGTGCGTGTTCCGCGTCGTCCTGCTGTGCGCGCACGCGCTGCACGCCGTCGCCGGACGGTGGGTGCTCAACGAGAAGGGCGCGATCGCCGCCACGGACCGGCTGGAACGGGTTCCGCACGACTTCGCCGCCCGGGCGCAGGCGTTGTTCGGCGCCGAACCCCAACCCCTGGCGCGGGCACGCGAACTCCTGGCCGAGACGACGGCGCTCGTGTCAGAGGACGGTCCGCAACGCCAGCGGTAGGCAGCGCACCGTCACCGTCGAACCCCCTTCGACGTGGAAAACCTCACCGTCGAGCTGCAACGGCATGGGGGTCCGCGTCGTGAACTCGTAGGCCTCCGACCGCGAGCGCACCGGGTGGGCGCCGCGCACGACCCGCAGGAACTCCCCGAGGAGCCGCAGCTTGCCGCGGTGCCGGATGAGCAGCGTCTCGAACCGGCCGTCGTCGGGGGCGGAGTCCTGGGCGAGCTGGGCGTACTTGGCCATCCGGTCGATGTTGGCGAACACCAGGCTGTCGAGCTTGATGTCCTGGCCGTCGTGGGTGATGGTCAGCGGCCGGTAGGTCCAGAAGGACCGCGCCACCAGCAGGGCCTCCTTCACCGCGTCGAGGTCGTTCTCGTTGAGCGCGGCGGCCGCGACCGGGGTGATGCCCAGGCCGACGTAGGAGTGCGCGACCCGGCGGCGTCCCGCGCCGGAGACCTCCAGCAGGTCGATCCGGGTGATCGGGCCGCCTTCGACGACGTCGCGGATCGCCTCGGCCAGGGGACGCTGCTGCACGGCGGTGGCGTGGTCGTTGGCGTTGCCCGACGGCAGGACCGCCGCCAGACCCCGTCCCGCGTCCACGACCCCGTTGACGACCTCGTGGTACCCGCCGTCGCCGCTGGCCGAGACGACCAGGGTGCCGTCGTCGTCCTTGACCGCGTCGCGGGCGATCTCCTCGGCGTGACCGGCGTGCTGGGTCTCGACCAGTTCGACGTCGACGACGCCCCGGAGCGCGTCGTCCAGCTCCCGGGCGTTGGTCGGCCCGTCACCGGTGCTGTTGGGGTTCAGGACGACGACGACCCGGCGGACTTCGCTCACGACACCACCTGTTCACTCGCTCGTGCGGAGGGCGCTCGGGTTCGGCGTCCCGTCACGGGGCCACGGTAGAGGTGATCGCGTAGCCGTGCTCCTTGTCCACGACGTGCAGGAGCTCCTGCCCGGCCGCGAAGCGGCGCACCTGCTCGTGCAGCAGGAGCTCCAGGCGCCCGGTGAAGCCCTCGGAGTCGCCCGCCAGGTGCGGGGAGACCAGCGCGCCGGGGGTGTCCCACCACGGGCTGTCGGCCGGCAGCGGCTCGGTCGACCAGACGTCCAGGGCGACGCCACCCAGGCGCCCGGCCCGCAGCGCCGCGAGCAGCGCGTCCTCGTCGACGACCGGTCCCCGGCCCACGTTGACGACGACCGCGCCGGGCCGCATCCGCTGCACCACCTGCGCGCCGACCAGCCCGCGGGTGGCCGGCGACAGGGGAGCGGCGACGAGGACGAGGTCGTAGTCACCGACGACGTCGGGCAGGGCGTCGGGGCCGAACAGCGCGCCGAACGGCGGCGCGGCGGGACGGGCGCTGCGCACGACGCCGTCGACGTCGACGCCCAGGGCCGAGAACAGCTGCGCCGTGCGGGTCCCGATGGACCCGGCCCCCACGACGAGGGCGCGCCGGCCGGCGAGGCTGCGCGTCAGCCGGTGCTGCCAGCGGTGCTCGTCCTGGCGCCGCACGGTGGTGGTGAGGTCCTTCAGGAACGCCAGGACGCACGCCAGGACGTACTCGGCGATGTCGGCGTCGAGGATCCCGCGGCTGCAGGTCAGCCGGCTGGGGTGCGCGCGCAGCGCCGGGAACAGCAGCCGGTCCGGGCCGGCGCTGCTGGTGTGGACCCAGCGCAGCGCCTGTGGCCGCGCGGTCTCCCAGGCCCGCTCGACGGCCACGTCGAACCCGTCCCAGACGACGAGCCCCTCGGCGGTGGCCAGGGCGTCGGGCAGGTCGGGGTCGTGCGGGTGGGCGACCCGCACGTCGGCGAGTTCGCGCAGCGGCGCCACGTCGGGGCTGCTGCCGACGGGCACGACCAGGAGGTGGGGCGTGGTCACCGCCCCATCCTGGCGGGTCAGCCGCGGAACTCGGCCGGGCGCTCGGGGGAGGCGGCGGCCAAGGCCTCGGTGACGCCCTCGACGCCCGTCTCCGCGCCGTAGACGGGCGTGCCCGGCTGCTGCCGCCAGGACTCGGCCAGCGTGCCGGCGTCCACCGCGTCGAAGCCCAGCTGGTCGACGAGGTCGGACACGACCTCCTTGGCGCGCTCGTCGTCCCCGGCGATCGGCAGGGCGCGGCGTTCCAGGTCGCCTGCGGGCCGTCCGGCGGTGAGCAGGTGCTCGGCCTGGATGCCGTTGAACGCCTTCACCCAGTTCAGCCGGCCGCGGGAGTCGAGGTGCCCGGCCGTCCACACCGTCTCCGGCGTCCCGTTCTCCAGGTCCTCGATCCGGCCGTCGCGTTCGCGGGGGTAGTAGTTGCCGGTGTCGACGACGACGGTGCCGTCGGGGAGGGCGTCGAGCAGGTCCGCGGGCAGGTCCGGCACGCTCTTGATCGGAACGGTCACCACCACGAGTTCGGCCCCACGCGCCGCCTCGGTCGCAGGAACGGCGCTCGCCCCGGTCTCGTTCGCCAGACCGCTGAGCGTCTCGGGCCCGCGGGAGTTCGCGACGCGGACCGTGTGGCCGAGCGCGGTGAACGCGCGGGTGAGGTTTCCGCCGATGTTGCCGGCGCCGACGATGCCGATGTCCATGGCGGCGACGCTACGTCCGGCTCCGGCGCCCTGCCGCTCGGGGCCGCCGAGGGCGGACCGTTGACGCAACGGGCCGGTAGGTCCGGCCCGATGCGTCAACGGTCCCCCAGCCGGACCCCGTCAGAGGGTGGCGGTGTCGATCACGAACCGGTACCGCACGTCCGAGGCGAGCACGCGCTCGTAGGCCTCGTTGACCTTGTCCGCGGCGATGACCTCGACTTCGGAGCCGATGCCGTGCTCGGCGCAGAAGTCGAGCATCTCCTGGGTCTCGCGGATCCCGCCGATGTTGGAGCCGGCGAAGCTGCGGTTGCCCATGACCACGGAGAACATCCGCAGCGAGACCGGGTCCTCGGGCAGGCCGACGTTGACGAACGCGCCGTTGACGTCGAGCAGCGACAGGTACGCGTCGAAGTCCAGCTGCGCGCTGACGGTGTTGACGATGAGGTCGAAGGAGCCCTTGAGCTGCTCGAACGTCGCCGGGTCGGAGGTGGCGTAGTAGTGCGTGGCGCCCAGGCGCAGCCCGTCCTCCTCCTTCTTCAGCGACTGCGACAGCACGGTCACCTCGGCGCCCATCGCGGCGGCGAGCTTGACGGCCATGTGGCCCAGGCCGCCCATGCCGACGACGGCGACCTTCTTGCCCGGGCCGGCGCCCCAGTGGCGCAGCGGGGAGTAGGTGGTGATGCCGGCGCACAGCAGCGGGGCGGCGACGTCGAGCTCGATGCCGTCGGGGATGCGGCAGACGAAGCCCTCGGTCACGACGATGGCCTGCGAGTACCCGCCGTGGGTGGGCCGGCCGTCCTTGCCGACGCTGTTGTAGGTGCCGACGTTGCCCTGCAGGCAGAACTGCTCGCTGCCGGCGGTGCAGTTCTTGCACTCCCCGCAGGAGTCGACCATGCAGCCGACGCCGACGCGGTCGCCGACGGCGTACCTGGTGACCTCGGAGCCGACCTCGGTGACGATGCCGGCGATCTCGTGGCCGACGACGACGGGGTAGTTGGCCGGCCCCCACTCGCTGCGGGCGGTGTGGATGTCGGAGTGGCAGATGCCGGCGAACTTGATGTCGATGGCGACGTCCTTCGGGCCGACGTCGCGGCGCTCGACCTCGAAGGGGGTCAGCGGCTCGGTCGCGGACGTGGCGGCGTAGGCCTTGACGGTGGTGGGCACGAAGGCTCCTGTGACTCGCGGATGGTCGGCACGCGCGTCGTTGCGCTCACCACAGACGGTAACCCCAGGACACCGACAGCGCTGAACGGGTTCGTTGCAGCCTCTACCAGACGCGAACCACCCGTCACGGCGGCACCATGGAGGAGTGTGCTCGAGAACCCCGGCCGCCGACGTGGACCTGCCCGCGGACCTGAGCGCCGCGCGGCACGGCCGGGCGTTCGTGCGGGCACAGGTGTGCCCCGAGCACTCCGGGGACGTGCTGGACCGGGCGCTGCTGGTGGTCTCCGAGCTCATCGTCAACGCCGTCGAGCACGGGCAGCCGCCGGTGCGGGCGCGGGTGGCCTGCCGGGACGGCGTCCTGCGCCTGGAGGTCAGCGACGGCAGCCCGCAGCTGCCCCGGCAGCGGACGGTCGACACCTCCGCCGAGTCCGGTCGCGGGGTCGGGCTGGTGGCGACGATCTGCGCGGACTGGGGCGTGCGCGAGGAGGAGGCCGGCAAGACCGTGTGGTGCGACCTCACCGCCTGACCCCCGCCTGAGCACGGGTGGAGGAGGTGGTCAGCCCTCGGCCCGGACCGCCACGATCGCCACGTCGTCGTCGCTGCCGCCGGGCAGCATGCGCGCGAGCAGTTCGTCGCACAGCGTCTCGACGTCCAGCTCGGCCAGGGAGGCCACCACGTCGCGCAGCTCGGCGAGCCGGACCTCCATCGACCGGTCCCGGCGCTCGACCAGGCCGTCGGTGTACAGCAGCAGCGTCGACCCGGGCTGCAGGACGGCCGACTGCTGCGTGCGTTCCTGCTCCGCCCCCAGGCCCAGGACGATCCCGTCACCCTCCAGCATCCGCACCGCACCGTCCGGGGCGGCGGCCACGGGAGGCAGGTGACCGGCGGTGCACCAGCGGATCCGCCGTTCCCCGGCCTCGTCCACGCCGTCGAACTGGAGCACCACGGCCGTGGCCAGCGTCGTCAGGCCCAGCCCGTCCAGCAGGCGGTCCAGGCGGTGGACGACCTCGGCGGGCTCGGCGGAGCGGTCGTAGGCCAGGGCCCGCACCAGGGTGCGCAGCTGTCCCATCGCGGCGGCCGCCGACACGTCGTGGCCCATGACGTCGCCGATGACGACGACGGTCGAGCCGTCGGGCTGGGTGAAGGCGTCGTACCAGTCGCCGCCGACCTGCGCGGCCTCGGCGGCGGGGATGTAGCGGGTGGCCACCGACAGGCCCGGCGTCGTCGTCGGCGGGGTGAGCAGGCTCAGCTGCAACGTCTCGGAGGAGCGGCGCTGCTGCGCGTACAGCCGGGCGTTCTCCAGCGCCACGCCGGCGCGGGCGCCCAGGTCGGTCGCGGTGGCCAGGTCGTCCTCGGTGAACGGCGGACGGTCCGGGCCGGACAGCAGGGTCAGCGATCCCGTCACCTGCCCGCGGGCCCGCAGCGGGACGACGATGGCGCTGCCCAGGCCCAGGACCCGCAGCAGCGCACCGGCCTCGGTGGAGGTCACGGCGTCGACGTGCTCGTCCTCGACCGAGACGAGCGTGGGGCCCAGGTCCCCGCGCAGCACCCGCATGGAGATCGAGCCCTCGTTCAGGCCGGCCTGCAGCTCCTGGAAGCGCGCCGCGTCCCCCGCCCGGCTCGGGCTGGCGTGCGAGGCGCGGATGTGCCGGGTCCGGCCGCTGGAGTCGAGCATCGTCGCGAACGCCCACTCGGCGAACTCGGGAACCACCAGTGAAGGCAACAGGTCCTGCGCCGCATCGGGATCGAGGACCTCGGACAGCTGGTCGGTCACTCCGGAGAGGAACTCCAGCCGGTGCCGGGCGTCCCGTGCGACGGCCAGCGCGGCGTCGCGTTCGCGTTCGGCCTGCACCCGCAGCGTGACGTCGGACTGCACGCCGACGAAGTGCGTGACCTCGCCTTCGGCGTTCAGGACGGGGGAGATGACGACCTCGTTCCAGAACGCCGTCCCGTCCTTGCGGTAGTTCAGCAGCAGTTCGGTGACCGTCTCGCCGGTCTGCAGGGCCGTCCGCAGGCGGCGCACCGCGGCGCGGTCGGTGTCCGGCCCCTGCAGGAAGCGGCAGTTCTCGCCCAGGACGTCGTCGCGCGCGTAGCCGGTGACCTTCTCGAAGGCGGGGTTGACCCACACCAGCGGGTTGTCCGGCCGGTTGGGGTCGGAGATCGTGAACGACAGGTCGCTGGCCAGGACCGCACGCGAGTGCAGCCGCTCGGCCGACTCCTTGGCGTCGGCGACCATCTGCTCCTCGCGCAGCGGCAGCAGGGCCACCAGCGCGAGCCCGGACAGCTGGTCCACCGGGGCGTCCGACAGCGGCAGGCCGATGACCCACAGCGCCTCGCGTTCCCGGGACATGTCCGAGGAGCGGGCCGCGGTGACGCGTTCGCCGTGGACGGGTTCGCCGCGCGCGATGCGCGACAGGGGGGAGGCGTCGTTGGCCGGGTCGGTGATGTCGTCACCGGCCGAGGTCTCCAGCCCGGCCCGGCGCGACCAGTCGTCGGCGGGACAGGGCAACCGCATGCCGGGCGCGAGCTGCTCGGCGAGGGGGTTGGCGAACAGGACGGTGCCGTCGGAGACCTGCACGAGCAGGACCGCACCGGGCTGTCCGTGCAGCACCTGGGGCAGCCGCTCGGCGACGGCATCACCGGCGAAGGCGGCGTTGGTTCCGTCCATCCCTTCGACCCTAGCCCCACAATGCGGCGGGTGCGACCGCCGCGTCCGGACCTGGTTGCGCCGCAGATCGTCGAGATGATCTCCGGCGGGATCCAGCCGTTCGTGTGACGTCGTTGGTACGTTCCGTCACGAGTTCGTCCGGGCGGCCGAGGGGTGGCGCCGAGGTGAACGACCGGGGTGCACACTGGTCGGCGTGATCGCCTCGCACGACGAGTGGCTGGCCGGCCTCGACGAGCCGCTGCGGCAGGAAGCGCTGCAGTGCCTGCTCGCCGGGACGTACTCCCGGGCGCTCCTGGCCTCGCTGCGGGACTCCGGTCCCGTCATCTCCCGGCGCGAACGCGGGCTGGACGACCCGGAGAAGGCCCAGCCCGGTGACCCGCTGGGGGCCAACCTGCAGACCTTCCTGCGCGAGCGCTTCCTGCTCGAGCTCCGGGAGCCCGCCTGGTTCTGACCGCTGCGTCCCTGCGCCTCAGCGGGCCGGCACCCCGGCGTCCACCACGGTGACGTTCCTGGTCGCCTTCCCCCGGTACAGCGCGTCGTCGGCCGCGGCCATGACCTCCTGGGCGCTCAGCCCCGGTCGCCACTGGCTCACCCCGACCGTGCAGCTCTGACCGTCCGGCACGGCCGCCCGGACCCGCTCCAGGACGACGACGGCGTCGGCGGCCGAGCACCCCGGCAGTACCAGCGCGAACTCCTCACCGCCCCAGCGGGCCAGCGTGTCGACCTCGCGCAGCTGGGCGCCGGCGGCCGCGGCGAACTCCCGCAGCAGCCGGTCGCCGGCCAGGTGCCCGCGGGTGTCGTTGTACTGCTTGAAGTGGTCCAGGTCGAGGAGCGCGAACGCCAGCGGTGCGTGGCTGCGCACCGACCGGGCGATCTCGGCGCGGGCCAGCTCGTCCCAGCGGCGACGGTTCACCAGCCCCGTCAGCGGGTCGTGGTCGGCGGCCCGGGCCAGCTGGGCGAGCAGGTCGGCGCGGGCGAAGGCGTGCGCGGCTTCGGCGGCCAGCCCGGCCAGCACCGCGGCCGTCGTGGGATCGAGGGCGGGGATCCGCTCGTGCCAGATCACGCCGAGCACCCCGACGACGCGGCCGTCGGGGTCGACGACGGGCTGCCAGGCGCCCGAGACCGTCCCGCACAGCGCGACGAGGGCGGGATGGGCCTGCGGGTGGGTGGCGACGTCGGCCTCGAACAGGGGCTCGCCGGAGAGGTAGCTGGACAGCACCAGGCTCACGTCGCCCCGCACGTCCAGGCCCAGCCGCGTGCCCTCGGGCAGCCCGACCGTGGACGTCGACACCAGCCGGCCCTGCCCGTCGGGCTGCAGGAGGTAGGCGACCTGCGCCCCGGCGACCTCCAGGGCGGCCGCGCAGACGGCTTGGCGCGGGTCCTCGGCCGTCAGCACCGCACGGGAGGCGCCGGCGAGCCGCTCGACCTGGTCGGCGTGCGCGGCCAGCTTCGTGTTCGCCTGCGCCAGGGCGCCTTCGCGGATCCGCAGCCGGTCCACCAGCACGGCGCGTTCGTCGCGGCCGACGGCCAGCGCCAGGCTCAGGACGGCGAGGAAGGCGGCGTGCACCTGCACGACGAGCGCGCGGACGGCCACGTCCCCGATCGAGGCGAACGGCCCGTGCCCGGCCATCGTCCCCAGCACCCCGGCGCTGGCCACCGCCAGGGTGGTGAGGGTGACCAGCGTGGTGTCGAACCGCAGCGCCAGCCAGATCGTCGCCCCGATCGGCAGGAACGCCAGCGGCAGCCCGTCGGCCAGCCAGAACACCCCGGCGTAGGCCAGCAGGGTCACTCCCAGGGCCAGCCCGAGCTCCACGGCGGCGAACCGCCGGCCGGACACCGAGACGGGGACGCGGGCCAGCAACCGCAGCAGGACGGGGGTCACCAGCAGGATCCCCGCGCAGTTGCGGGTGAACCACACCGCCGCCGCCACCCAGCCGAACGTCCCGCCGTCGAGGGTGACCGCCACGGCGCCCCCGGCGGTCGAGACCGCGCAGGCGGCGCCGGTGGCGCCCAGCAGCGCCGCCAGCTGCCGCGAGCCCAGGCCGTCGGCGGGGTCGAACCAGCGCCGTCGCCAGCGCGCGAACAACGCCGCCTGCACGAGGTTGGTCGTGACGAAACCCGCGACGAGCAGGGGACCGGCGCCGGTGGCGCTGTTGGTGACGACCGTGACGAGCGCCATCAGGAACGCGTCGAACCACGGGGTGCGGCTGCGGCTGAACCACGCGGCGGCCACCCCGGCGGCGGGCCAGACGAGGCTGACGCCGCCGCCGTCCAGGGCCGAGGCGCGCCCGCAGAGCACCGCGAGGGCGAACAGCGCGGCGAAGCACAGGCTGGGCCACAGCCTGTGGACCGGCGCCTGGGCACCGGCCCGGGAGGGGGACCGGGGAGTCACACGATGGTCTTCGGCGCGTGGTGGGGGGATCCGTAGTCCAGGAGCCCTCGCGGTTGCCCGGCCGGGCGCTGCGCAGGGCTCAGTTCGCGGTGAGCTCCCGCTCGCCGTCGGGCGCCCCGAGGAGTTCGGGCACCGGGTACGTGCGCGCCAGTTGTTCACCGAGCAGTTCGCGGGGAACGGCCGGGGAGTACAGCCAGCCCTGCCCCAGCGGAGCGGAGATGAACCGGCAGATCGCGGCCTGCTGTGCGGTCTCCACGCCCTCGACCACGACGGTCAGCCCCAGCCGGTTCGCCAGGTCGACGACGCAGGTGACGACCGACTGGCCGTTGACGTCCTCGGTCAGCGACTGCGTCAGCGACCGGTCGATCTTCAGCACGTGCACCGGCAGCCGGCCCAGGTACCCGAACGCGGAGTAACCGGTGCCGAAGTCGTCGATGGCGATCCGGCAGCCCAGGCCGGCCAGTTCGGTGACGACCCGCTCTGCGGGGGAGTCCTCGCCCAGGAACACCGATTCGGTCAGTTCCAGGGTCAGCAGGTGCGGGGCGATCCGGTGCTGCGCCAGGAGTTCGCGGACGGTGTCGGCGAAACCCGGGGACTGCAGTTGCACGACGGAGACGTTGACCGCCAGCCCCACGCCGACGGAGAACACCCCGGCCTCGTGGGCCCAGCGGACGGCGCTGCGCAGGACGTGCTCGCCCAGGGCGACGACGAGGTTGGACTCCTCGGCCACCGCGACGAACTCCACCGGCGGGATCCGGCCCAGGACGGGGTCGTCCCAGCGGGCCAGGGCCTCGAACTTGTCGACCCGGCCCGTCGCGAAGTTCACGATCGGCTGGTAGTGCACGTCGACGAGCCCGTCGCGCACGGCCGTGGCGAGGCGGTCGCGCAGCAGGCTGCGGCGGGCGTGCTCGGCGGCGACGGTTCCGGAGTACACCGACACCGACCCGCCGCCGAGGTGCCTGGCGTCGCGCAGGGCGATGTCGGCCTGCACGAACGGCGTCATGACGTCGCCGGTCGCCACCACCGGGCAGGTGGTGAGGCCGGCGACGGCCGTGAGCGGAAACCGCCCGGCCCCCTCGACCCGGCCGGGGGCGGTGGCGATGGCGGCCAGCAGGCTCCGGGCCTGGTGCAGGCACCGCGCCGGATCGCCCGGCAGCACGACCGCGATCTGGTTCCCCCCGGTGCGGTAGGCGCTGCCGCCCAGTTCACCGGCGACCGTGCGGACCGCGTCGGCGGCGGCCGCGATGACGGCGTCACCGGCCGGGACCCCCAGGACGTCGTTGACGTCGTCCAGGCCGACGAGTTCGACCAGGACCAGCGACTGCTCGTGGTCGGGTCCGGTGAGGACGCGTTCGAGCAGCGTGCGGTTGCCCAGCCCGGTCAGCGCGTCGTGCAGGGCCGCGAACTTCAGGTGCGCGGTGGTGCGGTCGATCGAGCGCGCCGTCGCGGCGTGCCGGACCGTGAACGTCACCAGGACGCTGACGTACATCCCGTACAGGACGGGGTCGGCGCGCGGGGACAGCACCAGCAGGACCAGGTCGGCGAGCAGGATCGGTCCCGGCACCAGGGAGGCCGTCTCCAGCCGGCGGGCGGCGCGCTCGGCGGCCTGCCCGCCGTGCCGGACGACGCCGTCGCGGGGCAGGGCCAGGAACCCGACGACCCCGCCGGCGGCGGCCACGACGGCGGCCACGCAGGCGACGGCGGAGCTGTGGTGGAAGCAGACCGCGGCCAGCGCGGACCCGGCGCCGTTGACGGTCAGGGCGGTGGCGGCGATCCGCAGCCGGGGTTGCTCGACGGCCAGCGCGATCGCCGCGCACGCCACGAGGGAGGCCACGGCCAGCACGACGACGGTGCCGGCGGTCCAGCCGGCCGTCCCGGCGTGCCCGGTGCGCGCGAACGCGTCCCAGCCAGCGGTGGCCAGGGCGCTGCCGAGCATGAGCGCGTCGACGACCAGCGGCGGGTCGTCGCTGCCGGCGCGGGCGTGCACGAGCAGCTGCAGCAGGACGGCGAGCGCGCCGAGCTCACCGATCGCGAACGCCAGCTGCGCGACGGGCAGCGGGCCCACCTGCTGGGTCGGCAGGAGCCCCGCGGCCGCCGCGCCCAGGCCCCACAGCGTCGCCGCCGCGAGGTACCTCTCCGAGTGGTGGCCGTGGCGCAGCGCGAGCAGCGCCACCGCGGCCGCCACGACCACCGCGGTGCCGGCGGCGGCGACGGGTGCCCGCACGGTCCCGCCGAGGCAGACCGCCAGCGCCACCAGGGCCGCGGCCAGCGCCAGCAGCAGCGCCCCTCCCGCGAGGCGGCCCGCGGTGGGGCGCGTGAGGGAGGCGACCATGGTGGTGGTGTCGGTCGATCCGTGCGTGAACTTCACGCAGATCCTCTAGAAGGTCGCGTCCTGGGTCGTGACCACCGCGGGGACCGGGGAGGATGGTCCGGTTCGGTGCTGGACCAGTGAGATGTGGTGGGTGTGTTGGCCAAGGGCAAAGTCCGCTCGTACGACGACGAGCGCGGGTTCGGCTTCATCAGGAGCCCGGAGGCTCCCGATGACGTCTTCTTCCACTTCAAGGACATCGTCGGGTCCGAGGAGGGCCCGCTCGAGGGTGCCACCGTGGAGTTCACGCTGACCGAGGGCGAGCGCGGCCCCAAGGCGACCGGTGTGCGGGTGGAGTCCCGGCGCACCGGGGGCGGTGCGCCCGAGCGCTCGCGGCCCACGTCGCGCGGCGGTGCCGGCGGTGGCGCGGTGCAGCTGCGCGAGTTCCGCCGCGAGGTCACCGAGATCCTGCTGTCGGTGGACGGCCTGACCAGCGGGCAGATCCGCGACGTGCGCGACTTCCTGACCGACTACGGCATCGACCGCGGCTTCGTGGCGGACGAGGGCCCGCGCCGGGGCTGACCGCCGCGCGGACCGGAACGTTCCGACACCCCGATCGCGTTCGGAGGTGTCGGAACGTTCCGGTCGAGAGTTCTCCACAGGGACGGAGCGTGACGCCGTCCTCGTGGGACATCCTGCGCCGCGTGCGAGGAGGGGCGGGAGACGCGCGGCGCCGCGCTCAGCTGCGCGCTGCGGGTGTGACCGACGGTCAGCTGCGAGCCAGCGCCTACCGCTCGCCCCACCGCGGGGTCCACGCAGCGGCCGACGAGCCACCGACGGTCGAGCGACGGATCCGGGACGTCGTTCCCCTCCTGCCGCCGGGCGGGGTCATCGGCGGCTGGGCGGCCGCGTACCTGCACGGGGCTCGCGACCTGGATGGCCTCGTCGGCGGACGTGAGCTGCCCGTCCTGGTCTGCCTGCCCCCGCACCGGCGGCTGCGGCCGCGTCCGGGGGTTCGCCTCCTGCGCTCGGACCTCGGGCCGAGGACGTCACCGAGGTCCGCGGCGTCCCGGTGACCTCGGGAGTCCGCACGGCAGTGGACCTCGCGAGGCTGTCCGGGCAGGCCCGTCGAGGGGTGGTGGCGATCGACGCCCTGTGGGCTGCAGGGGCGACGACCGGGCCGGCGGTCCTGGCGCACCTGGAGGAACGGCCGAAGCTGCGCGGCTCACCGGTCGCCCGCGAGGCCGCCCGGCTCGCCGTACCGGGCGTGCGCTCCCCGAAGGAGTCGGAGCTGCGGATGATCTGGCTGCTGGACGCCGGCCTGCCCGCCCCCCTCGTCAACGAGCGCGTCGTCGACGGCGAGGGCAACCACCTCGGACGTCCGGACCTGCTGGACGAGGAGGCCGCGGTGGCCGCCGAGTTCGATGGCCGTCGTCACCTCCGACTGGAGGTGACGACGGTCGACAACGTGCGGCAGGAGGGCCTGGAGCGGCATGGGTTGATCGTCGTGCGGTTCACGGGACTGGACGTCTCGCCGGGCCACCGCGGGCGGACCGTCTGGCGACTGCGCGACGCCCGACGACGCGGGCTGGAGCGGCGCGGCTCGGGCCCGCGCACCTGGTCCGTCGCTCGGTGAGGCGCAGACTGGAACGTTGCGACACCTCGTAGGCGAAATCAGGTGTCGGAACGTTCCGGTCCAGGCCGATGATGCGGCCGTGACCGTGCTCACCGGCTGCCACACCGCGGACCTCACCGTCGAGGACCGCGCCGCGATCCGCGCGCTGCTGACCGACGCCTTCCGCGGCGGCCCGGACGGCGACTTCGACGACGACGACCTCGAGCACGCCCTCGGCGGCTGGCACGCCCTCGTCCACGACGGGGACGCGCTCGTGGGTCACGGTTCGGTGGTGCGGCGGCAGTTCCTCATCGCCGGCCGGCCGCTGCCCGTCGGCTACGTCGAGGCCGTCGCGGTCGCTCCCACCCACCGCCGGCGCGGGATCGGCTCGCTGGTCATGACCGAGCTGGAGCGGGTGGTCACCGCCGGGCACGGCGTGGGGTTCCTGGGCGCCTCCGACGACGGCGCGGCGCTGTACGCGGCGCGGGGCTGGCCGGTGTGGCGCGGGCCGCTGCACGTCATGGCGCCCACCGGGGTCGAGCGGACGCCGGAGGAGGACGGCGGGGTGCGGGTGTTCGACCCGGCCGGGTCGCTGGACCTGGACGCCGAGCTCGTGTGCGAGTGGCGGTCGGGGGACGTGTGGTGAGGTGAGCTGAGACGTCACGTTCCCCGCGGCTCGATGTCACAGCACTGTGACCCGCGCGCGCCACCGCGTACGAGCTCCAACTGGGCGCTGCGCTGCGCGAACGCCGCGAGCGAGCCGGCCTGACCCAGGCGCGGCTGGCTGCGAGCGCCGGGGTTTCCCGAGCTTTCGTCATCGACCTCGAACGCGGTAGGCGTCCCCGCGCGGAGCTGAACCGCGTCCTGGCCGTGGTGCGGGCTCTCCAGGTCGCCATCGCGCTCGTCGATGCCGACACCCGGGACACCGCCGACATCCTGGATGAGCTGCTGGGGGACCGGTGAGACCCGCCTGGCGACGCACCCGATGTCGCCCCGGCAGGGGGGCGCGTCCTCAGACGCCGACCCGCTCCCGCCCCCGCACCACCGGCTGCACCGCGAGCGCCAGCACGCCCCCGGCCAGCAGCGCCAGTTCCAGCCCGCTCGCGTACGCCGAGAACACCAGGTGCTTGCGGATCTCCCCGTACCCGTCCCCGACGAGCGCGGTGACCATCTGCACCGGAGCGATCGCCGCGACGAGCACGAGGAACGCAGCCCACTGCCGCACGACCGGCCGGGAGGTGCGGAAGAACGCCGCCAGCCCGACGGCCAGCCCCAGCACCCACGACCCCACGACCCCCCACGCGCCCAGCGGCTGCAGCAGGTGCAGGGCGCGGGAGGCGAGGCCGTCGGGGTGCACGGTCACCGAGTCGGTGGCCTCGGGCTGGTACACGTCGGCCTGCCGGGTCACCCGCGGCTGGGTGATCTCGAGCGTGGCCCGTTCCACCAGCGGCTGCCACTGCTCGCGGTGGGTCACGACGTGGCGGACGTAGTCGAGGCGGGAGAACTCCCGCTGCGCCTGCGGGTAGCCGGGCTGGGCCAGGGCGTTGTCGGGGTCCCAGATCTGGGTGTCGGCGAACGGCGCCAGCGCCGGGTCCAGCCCGAGGTCGGTCAGCGTCCGCGCGGGGTCGGAACTGTTCTCCAGGACGGTCGCGAACAGCAGGTTGTACTGGTTCGTCTGCCAGTACCCGGTGCCCTGCAGCCGCAGTTCGGCCAGCGCCGCCCCGCCCACCGCGCCGAACGCGACGACCGCGGCCGCCACCGTCGCGACCACGGCGCGCGCCCGTGCCCGGCGCACGGCCTGCACCGTCAGGACCAGCAGCACCAGCCCGACGACGGCGGCCAGGCTCACGGTCGCGGCCTTGAGCGCGACGAGGACCGCGCCGCAGATCCCGAGCAGCAGCAGGTCCCGGCCCAGCGGACGGTCACGTCCGGTGGCCCGCACCAGCAGCGCCGCGAACAGCAGGACCAGCAGGAACCCACCGATCTCGACGTAGGGGGCGTTGGCGTAGCCGAGGAACGTCACGTCCAGCGCGACTAGCAGCAGCGGGACGGTCAGCGCCACCGCGCGCAGGCGCGACGTCCGCCACGACAGGACGAACAGCGCCGCCAGCAACCCCAGGACCACGCACGTCGCGGCCCCGAACCAGCGCAGGTCGAAACCCGGGCCGTCGACGAGCTGGACGAGCTGCACGAACGGTCCCGCCAGCAGCACCCAGCTCGAGGGGGCGCGGGCGACCGGGTCGTCCAGGCACGAGGGCTGGCCGGCCGGCACCGGCTCGAAGGTGAACCACGCCGATTCGTGCTGGATGAACCGTTCGGCGACCAGGCCCAGCTGGCAGGTGTAGCGCGGGCCGTCGCCGTTGTCGGCCAGGCCCGCGTCCCGGCCGCCGAAGACGCCGCCGAACAGGACGACGGCCGCGGCCAGGGACGTGAGGAGGCCGAGGACGGCGGGGGCGAGCAGGCTCCGGCGCGACACGTCGGGGACGGTAGCGCGGGGAGATCGCCGGCTCAGCGCACCGCGCCACCGGAGACGGGGTGCTCCCGCTCCAGCTCGGCCGCGATCCGGTCGGCGGTGACGGCCGCCGAGTACAGCCAGCCCTGCCCGAGCCCGGCCCGCATCGAGCGGCAGATGTCGGCCTCCTCGTCGGTCTCCACGCCCTCGACCACGACGGTCAGCCCGAGACGGTTGGCCAGGTCGACGACGGCGGTCACGACCGAGCGGCCGTTGCCCTCCCCGGTCAGCGACTGCGTCAGCGACCGGTCGATCTTCAGCACGTGCACCGGCAGCCGGTCCAGGTAGCCGAAGGCGGAGTAGCCGGTGCCGAAGTCGTCGATGGCGATCTGGCAGCCCAGGCCGGCCAGTTCGGTGACGACGCGCTCGGCGGGGGAGTCGGTGTCCAGGAACACCGATTCGGTCAGTTCCAGGGTCAGCAGGTGCGGCGGGATCCGGTAGGCGGCCAGGATCTCGCGCACCACGTCGGCGAACCCCGGCGACTGCAGCTGCACGACGGAGACGTTGACCGCCAGCCGCACCCCGGCCGCGAACACCCCCGCGGCGTGCGCGGTGCCGACCGCGCGGCGCAGGACGTGCTCGCCCAGGGCGACGACGAGGTTGGACTCCTCGGCCACCGCGATGAACTCCACGGGGGACACGCGGCCCAGTTCGCGGTCGTCCCAGCGGGCCAGGGCCTCGAACTTCTCCACCCGGCCCGTCGCGAAGTTCACGATCGGCTGGAAGTGGACGTCGACGCCTCCCTCGGCCACCGCCAGGGCCAGCCGCTCACGCACCAGCAGCCGGCGCGCGTGGGCCGCGGCGACCTCACCGGAGTACACCGACCACCCGGTCGCGGCGGAGTTGCCGCGGGCGGTGGCGCGGGCGTCGCGCAGGGCCAGGTCGGCCTGGACCAGCGGGACCATCGCGTCGCTGGCGTCCTTGCCGCGCACCCCGGCCTGCACGCACGCCACCCCCGCGACCGCCTCCACGGGGAAGCGGCCCGCGCCGGGCACCTGCAGCGGGGCGGCGCTGATCGCGGAGAACGCCGCCGGCAGGTGCCGCACGACCTCCTCGGGCCGGCCCGGCAGCAGCACCGCGAACTCGTCGTGCCGCACCCGGAACGTGCTGCCGCCCAGCTGCGCGACGTGCTCGCGCAGGTTCCGCCCCGCCGCGCGCAGCACCTCCTCACCCGTCGCCACGCCCAGGACGTCGGTGACGTCGTCCAGGCCGCCGACCTGGAGGATCACCAGCGACTGCGTCGTGTCCGGCTCGATGAGCGCGGCCTGCAGGGCCCCGCGGTTCTGCAGCCCCGTCAGCGGATCGTGCAGGGCCTGGAAGGACAGGCGGTCGTGGGTGCGGTCGATCGCGCGGGCCGTGGCCACCTGACGCGCCGCGGCGGCGACCACGATGCCCCCGATGTAGACGAACATCACCCCGTCGGCGCGCGGGGCCACGACGAACGCCGCGACGTCGACCACCAGCAGCATCGCCGGCACCACCATGGCCAGCCGCAGCCGCCGCACGGCCCGCGCCGCCGCCGACCCGCCGTGCCGGACGATCCCGCCGTGCGGCTGGGTGAGCATCAGCGCGAACGCGCCGGCGGCGGCCACGAGGATCCCGACGTCGCTCGACAGCGGCTGCTGCGTGGCGGTGATGGCCGCGACCTCGGTCCCGAAGGCGCCGATCGCCAGGCCCGTGCTGCACCGCCGCAGCTGGGGGTGCTCCACGGCCAGCACCAGCGTGGCGGCCGCGACGAAGGAGCCGGTGACCAGGACGAGGGAGGCGCTCGCCGTCCACCAGCCGTCGCCGGAGTAGCCGGCGCGCGCGAACCCGTCCCAGGCCGTGGCGGCCAGCACCGTGCCCATCAGGGCCGCCTCGACGAACAGGGGCTGGTCGTCCCCGGCGACCCGCGCGTTGCGCAGCTGCTGCACGGCGACGACCGCCAGGCCCAGCAGCGACAGGGCGTGGGCCAGGTGCGGGGCGGGGAAGGGGCCGACGTGGGCGGCCGGGTAGGCGCCGGCCAGGACGGTGCCGGCACCCCACACGGTCGCGGCCAGCGTGTACCTCACGACCCCGGCCTGCGTGGCCTTCGACGTCACGGCGGGGATGAGCGCGCTGGTGAGCAGCCAGACCAGGCCGACGACGACCTTGACCTGGTGGGAGTCCTCCCACCGCGCGGAGGCGGTCAGGGCCAGGGGCGCGCCGACGGCGAGCGCGGCAGCCGACAGCGCCGCTCGCCACGCGAGCCGGTGGGAGGTCATGGGATGAGGGTCGGTGTGCGGGTGCAAGGGCTGAATGCGCCGACCGCGTGACACCCACCCCTCCGCGCCCTCCCCGCCCTCCCCGCCCTCGTGATCAAGGACTCGAACTCTTCTCGTCCAGGTGCCGTACGCGGTCCCTGGTTCGAGTCCTTGATCACGAGGGGAGGGCGGGGAGGCCGGATACCCGCAGTGACCCGCCCTTCGCCGACCTCGGTGACTCTGTCGCGCCAAGGAGCCGATCCGACCTCCCTCCCGTCACAGTCAGCGACGACCACCCCGAGGGACCAGGAGCGAGTGGTTCTCCAGGACTCACCCACACGAGTCACCACCGCCGGTAGTCCGTGCTGAGGCGGTCACACCCTCCGGTGTGACTACTCCAGATGGGTGCTATGGGGCCGTCGAGACGGGTGAGCCTGCCCGTTACCAAACTGTGACCTTCACTGATCCGACGCATAACCGCAGGTCACGCACCGTGTGCGCCATGCGACACGCCGTAGGGGCCAGAGTTTCTTCGTTACTCCCCGTGTTGCTGGTGTGACTGTCGTGTACGTTCGGATCTGTCACCAAGCCGCTCCGCTGAGTAGCGATCGGGGAGGTGGCGAGGCTCGCACGAGCCGGCCCCTCACGGGGGGGAAACATCACTTCACACTGCCTTGGAGGCAATCGTGACCGCAGCAACCTCCCGGTTGCGCCGGCGTGGTATCGGGGCCGGCGTTGCCGCCCTCGTGGGGCTCGGAACCGTCGGTGGCTTCGCCGGCGCGGCTCACGCCACCGCCGACTTCTCTGTTACTCCCGTTTCGGCTCAGACCCGTTTCGGTACCGCGGCTGCGATCGCGGGCCAGACCTTCCCCGACGGCGTCGACACCGCCGTCCTCGTCAACGCGTACAGCCCGGCTGACGCCCTCGCCGCCTCCTACGTGGCTGGCTCCCTCGGCGCGGCTCTCCTGGTCACCGACCAGGGCGAGCTGAACAGCGAGACCGAGACCGCCCTCGAGAGCCTGGGCGTCAGCGACGTCTACATCGTCGGTGGCTCCGCGGCCGTCAGCGCTGACCAGCAGGGTCAGCTCGAGGAGCTCGGCTACACGGTGGACCGCTTCTCCGGCGCCACCCGTACCGAGACCGCCCTGGACGCCCTGAACGCCGCGGGTGACGAGGCTCCGACCCACGCGTTCGTCGTGCGTGCGTTCGGCAACCCGGCAGACGCGCTCGCCGCCGGCCCGATCGCCTACAAGAACGGCATCCCGATCCTGCTGGTGCCGGGTGCTGTCGACCAGGCCTGGATCGACGCGGTCAAGGAAGCCGGCATCACCGAGATCACGCCGCTCGGTGGCACCGCCGCCATCCCGAACACCGTCGTCGACGCTCTCGAGAGCGCGGACTTCACGGTCAACGAGCGTGTCGCGGGTGCTACCGGCCCCGAGACCGCCGTTCAGATCGCTGACGAGGCCGTCGCCAACTGGGGCTTCCTCAACACCGGCGTCGGCATCGCCCGCGGTGACACTGCCGCGAACGCCGGCAACGCCGCTGACGCGCTCGTCTCGTCGCAGTGGCTGGGCACGAACTCCTTCCCGCTCCTGCTCACCGAGTCGCCCTCGGCGCTCGGCGCGGCTGCGACCGGCTACCTGACCGCTAACAAGGACACGCTCACCACTGGCGCTGCCTTCGGTGGTCAGGCCGCGATCAACCCGTCGGTCATCACCGCGGCCGAGGCCGCTGCCGGCGCGACCGAGGCTCCCGGCACCAACCAGACGCTCGCAGTGTCGCCGGCCGACGCCGTTGGGCTCGGCTTCGACGAGGTTCGTCAGTACTCCGTGACCGGCCTCGACGCCGACAGCAAGTACCGCGTGACGCTCGTGGACGCGGACAACATCTCCGTGGACGAGAACGGCGTCGTCTCCTTCGTGGAGGACGGTTCCACCGGTCTGGCCCTGCCCGGCACCGTCGAAGCCGACATCACTGTGGTCAACGGCGTCAGCGCCGCCACCCCGGGTCAGAGCATCGGCGGCATCGCTCCGACTGCCGGCAACATCAGCTTCACCGTTACTACTGACGCCGCCACGGTCGAGGGCTTCGTCCCGGTCGTGTACGTCGATGGTGGAGACAACACCCGCCTGGAGCTGGATGAAGACGGCCTGCCGACCGAGGCCTTCGGCCTTGGTGGCGCCATCCAGACCGTTCCGGATGAGGCGGCGACTGGTGTCGTTACGGGTAGCGCGCAGGACATCGAGATCGTTGACAAGGCCGGCGACTCGATCGTTACGAGCGCCGCACTTTACAACTACGACTCCTCCGACAACTTCTTCATCGGTGGCACTGCTCCGCAGAACGCGGTGACGCTCGAAGAGTTCGAGGCTCAGCTCTCGGTTGGCGACGACATCGTGGCGGGAACCGTCGCTGCTCCGGCGACGGTCTACCAGCAGAACCCGGCGCTCGACTCGACCTTCGTGTTGGCGGACACGACGCCGGGCGCGCCCGCGATCAGTGTGGTCTCCGCTGAGACGACCGACTCGTCGGTCACGCTGACCGTCACAGGTGTCGACGACGCGGACACGGTGACCATCTACGGTGAGGTTGACGCCGACGGCGCAACGGCCACCATTGACCCCACCGTGACCGTTGACAGCGATGTTCTGGGGACTGCCACCGGCGACCAGGACGCTGACATTGCTGGCTTCCAGGTTGTGCTCACCGGTCTGACCGCGAACACCAACTACGACGTCGCTGCGACGCAGACCGTGGACGGCGAGGAGTCCGCGCTCAGCAACCCGGAGACTGAGGTGACCACCCTCACGACCCAGACCGCCGCCACGATCGACTCCGCAGCGCTGACGACTGACGCCGTGCTCGTGGGCCGCGCATCCAGCGGCGACGTGTGGACGATCGTCGCCGACGAGACCCTCGACACCCTCGCTGCTAACGACTACATCGAGGTGACGGACGCTGACGGTGACCTGATCCGCGTGCAGAACGGCGCGACCGCTGCCACGACGGACGACGGCCTGACGGCCGCGACGTTCTCGGCTCTCAGCGGCGCTGCCGGGCTCACCAACAACTCGTTCACGATCACGCTGAACGGAGTCGTGGAGGACCGCAACGTCGCCGGCAACGGCAACGTCGACTACCCGCTGACCATCACCGCCACCAGCGGCATCACCGGCGCTGGCGACACGGTGGGCATCGACCTCGACGGCAGCGAGGACGACACGATCAACTGATCGTGATGAGCACGAAGCTGAACCTCTGCTGAAGTGCTGGAGCCCCGGATCGACCCGATCCGGGGCTCCAGTCGTCTGCACGGCATCTCGCAACGACCAGCCACACCGAACCTGGAGATCCCATGACCAACGTGACCCGGCGATCCACTCGCCGTGTCGGTTCAGGCGTCGCCGCCCTCGTCGGCCTCAGTGCCGTCGCTCTCGCTACGCCGCTGTCCGCGAACGCTGCACCCGGCCTCGAACTGACGCGCGTCGGCGGTGAATCCCGTTACCAGACCGCTGCGCAAGTGTCGGCGGAGAACTTCCCCGACGGGCAGTCGCAGACCGTCGTGCTAGCCAGCGGAACGTCGACGGTGGACGCCCTGGCGTCCGCGTTCGTCGCCGGTGCCAACGACGCGCCCGTACTCCTCACCGAACCGGGCGCACTGCCCGGCGCGACGGCCGCGGAGCTGGAGCGCCTTGGCGCCGAGCGCGTCATCCTCGCCGGTGGCGACGCGGTTATCAGCCCTGCCGTCGAGGACCTGCTGGCGGAAGACTACGCCGTGCAGCGCGCCGCTGGCGGCGACCGGTACGAGACGGCGGCGCTGCTCGCCGGCACCGTGGAGGACGCTAACCCCGACGTGGTGTTCGTTGCCGCGGGTGCCGTGGACGCAGCTACCGTCTCTCCCGTCTCCGCAGCGTTGGGATGGCCCGTACTGCTCACCGCTCGCGATGCGGTGCCCGAAGCGACTGAGCGTGCACTGGCGGCCTACCCCGACGCCGAGGTGGTGGTGCTCGGTGGGGAGTCTGCGATCAGCGAGGAGACCGCTACCGAGCTTGGCGCCGGAACGCGCATCGAGGGTTCGGACCGGTATGAGACCGCCACCAAGATCGCCCAGTTCGCCGTTGAAGAAGCAGGTTTCACCGGGACCGGGTTCGGAGTGGCCGTGGGCCGCAACGGCGCCAACGGTGACGACCTCGCCGACGCCTTGACCGCGGGACCTGCGCTGGCCCGGATGGAGTCGCCCCTGCTGCTCGCAGAAGGAGTCACCACCCTGGGCGCGGCCACGCAGCAGTACCTGGAGGAGAACTCCGATCAGTTCACCGGTAAGGCTGTCGTCTTCGGCGGTAGAGCGGTCGTCAGCGACGAGGTCGTGCAGACGATCGCCGACGTCACGGAGACGACAGCTCCTGAGGTCCCGGCGCCCGACACGACCGCTCCGAACCTCCAGTCGTCGTCCATCCGGGACGGCGCGACTGGTGTCCCCGTTGGCGCCAACCTCGACCTGGCTTTCAGCGAGGTCCTGTCGGCGTCCGCGACGACCGTCGCGCTCCTCGACGTGGGCAACGCCAATGCGCCCGTTGCCGGAACGACCACCTTCAACGGTGCGACCCTGTCGTTCAACCCGAGCACGAACCTGGCGCTGGGTGGTAGCTACGTCGCTGTCGTCCAGGCGCGTGACCTCGCGGGCAATGCCACCGCGGAGATTCGTATCGCCTTCACCACCGCGACCAGCGCACCGGGTGCACCGACGGCGTTGACCGCCGGCGCGACTGCAGGAACTACTCAGGCGTTGTCCTGGACCGCCCCGGCCAGCGACGGGGGAAGCATCATCACCGGCTACACCGTCAATGTGTACGCCGGCCCCGCGGCGACCGGGACGCCCGCTCAAACGGTCCCGGCCGCAGGCACGAGCACCACGGTGACTGGGCTCACCCCTGGCACGGAGTACACCTACACGGTGGTCGCCACGAACGCCACCGGTACCAGTGCCGAGTCCAGCTCTGTGACGGAGACCACCTTCGACGTCCCGGGAGCGCCGACGAGCCTCGCTCTCGGTGCAGTGGGTGGTACGACGCAGGCCCTCACCTGGGTGGCGCCGACCAGTGACGGCGGCAGCGCCGTCACGGACTACACCGTCAATGTGTACGCGGGATCGAGTGCGACAGGAACTCCGCGTACGGAGGCTGCATCGGGTACATCGACGACCATTACCGGTTTGACGCCCGGCACCCCATACACCTATACCGTGGTCGCGAACAACGTCGTTGGGGCAAGCGCAGCGTCGAACAGCGTTACCGGGGCGACGGTCATCCCGGTGGACCTCCAGAGCGCAGCATTCACCAATGACTACGCCAGCAACGACGCCTTCAGCCACGTCGACGACAGCATCACGCTGACATTCGACGCGCCCGTCGTCGTGTCAGGATCGGTCACCGGTTTCTTCAGTGACGGCAGCAACCCTGAAATCGCGATCAACTTCTACGTCGGCACTCGCTCCGCGAGCGATACCCTGCTGGTCGAGTACGGCGGGCCGCCTCAGGTGTCCAGCATCGCTGGGCGATCCGTTCGCATCACTGGTGGCGTCTTCGACGCGGCCAACCCGACCGTGAAGGTGGCAGACACAGCGGTCACCATTTCCTGATGGTGATGATCTCGGCCACCCGGCATCCATGATCCAGGTGAGCGGATGAGCGTGGCTCAGTCTCCTGCGGGTTCCCACGTCGACTGACGTGGGAGCCCGCAGGCGCTTTGGAGTGTGGCCGATCTATTGCTTCAAGGTATCTACAACAGCTCTTCCGCTGGCGGGCGTCGAGTGAGCGATGGCGTGGCGTCGGACGGCGGAACCGGCAGTACGTCCGCTTCCGGCCCGCTCACCCCCTCGTGACCACGTACGAACCCTGCTCGATCAGGTTCCGTTGCGCGGGACCGGCTCGTGCACGATCACGGGGGAGTGAGCGGCGACCCTCACCGCCGGGACGGTGTGGTGACGGGCCCGGAGGAGGTGATCCGCACGCCCAGGGCGGTGGCCGCCGCCTCGAGCGAGGCGTCCTGCTGGGCCGCGTAGAGGTCGAACGGGGTGTGGACGACCCTCCCGATCACCTGGCCGAGACGGTCGGCGTCCCAGGCCGTTCCGGTCTGCTCGTCGTCGCGGGTCCCCTCGCCGGCCAGGTTCGACTGGAAGATGCCGGCGGCCGAGCGGGGCAGGAAGTCCTCGTAGACGACGGGTTCGGCGACGAGGGCGCCGAGGTCGAGCAGTTCACCCACGTCGTAGGTCTCCCGCTCGAGCCGAACCCCGGGGACCGCCGAGAAGGTGAAGAACGCCAGGCCCTCGCGGGCCAGGCCGTGCTCGTCGACGGGCAACCGTTCCCGCCAGACGTCGCGCGCCACGTCCGTGCGGGGGCGCGTCTCACCGGGGGCGGCGCGACGGCGGTCCACCTCCGCGACCATCGCGTCGTACAGGTCACGGCCGCGCGGGGTGAGCGCGATGCCGCGCTGCTCGACCTCGCCGAAGCGGACCCTCAGCTCGCCGGGCTCGATGCTGCCGTCGGCCAGCCGGAACGAGCGCCCTTCGGCGAGCGCGCGGAAGGACGTCTGCCGCAGCAGGACGTCGGGGCCCTCCCACGCCGGCGGACCCTGCACCTCGTCGATCATCGTGATGCCGCGTTCCTGCATCCGCCGGTACAGGTCGTCGATGTCCAGGACGCGGGGCGTGAGGTGGTTGACGTGGGTGGAACCCACACCACCGATGTCGGCGGCGACCGAGGAGATCCGCTCGAGGTGGTCCCACCAGTCCCGCTCGACCGGCTCGTCGGACAACCGGAACGCCGCCGTCGCCAGTTCCAGCAGGCGCTCGGCCTCCGCCGGGGGCAGGCCGCCCGCCGCCGCGGCCGTGTCGGCCAGCTCGAGGAGGTCGTCGCCGAACAGGCGGCGCGCCGCGATGAACTCCTCCAGGCGGCGCTGCGTCGGCGCGTCGAAGAACCGCCGGTCGTCGGTCGTCAGCAGGGAGGTGAAGACGCGGAACGGGTTCTTCGCCAGTTCGGCGGGGTCGACGGGGCGGAACGCCGTGGACACCACCGGAACGGAACTGCGGGAGGCGTCGCGCAGGTCGTAGAAACCCACCGGGTGCATGCCGAAGGCGGCGAAGACCCTCGCCACCTGACCCATCTCGCGCGGGGAACCCACCCGGATGGCGCCGTGCCGCTCGGCGGTCACCCGGTCGATGCTGCCGAGGCGCTCGGCCGCCTCACCGTGGGCCGCGACGTGGTCGGCGTTGACGAGGCGGGACACCTCGACGAGCGTGGTGTAGGCGGGCACCTCGCGGCCGTACATCTCGGCCAGCGCCACGGCGAAGCGGGCGCGCAGCTGCCACGTGGGAACGGTCACGACGATCTCCTCGGGATTCCTCGGTTGTCCATCGCCGCGCGCACCCTCGCCTGGGCGATGCGGCGGGCGGCCTCGTGCGTGGTGCCTCCCTGCCGGGCCGCCGCCTCCAGGACGGACAGGGTGCCCGCCTCCAGGCGCTGCGACACGGCCTGCAGCACCGAGGCCCGTTCGACGGGGAAGACGGTGCCCTGCGCGTCCATCGCGAACGCCGCCGCGATCACCCCGCCGGCGTTGGCGATGAAGTCGGGAACGACGAGGACTCCCCGCTCCCGCAGGACGTCCTGCGCCGGTCGGGTCACCGGCAGGTTGGCGCCCTCGACGACGACGGAGGCCTTCAGCAGGTGGGCGAGGTCCTCGTCGACGACGTCCTGGGTCGCCGCGGGGACGAGGACGTCGCAGTCCAGGAGGAGTTCGGCACCGGCGGGCAGCACCGGGCCGCCGAGGTGCTCGACCAGGTGGTCGCCGTGGGCGCGGCGCAGCGCCGTGAGCGCCGCGACGTCGAGTCCGTCCGGGTCGTGGACCGCGCCCACGGAGGTCGACACGGCGACGACTCGGGCGCCGAGTTCGTCCAGGCGCTGGGCCGCGGCGGCCCCGACTGCGCCGAAACCCTGGACGACGACGGCGCTGCCCGCGATCTGGCCACCGTTCCAGCCGACGGCGGCCGCGGCGGACTGGGCGACACCGTGACCGGTGACGCCCCACTGGTCGTACGGCACGCCACCGATCTCGCAGGGAGTTCCGACGGCGCTCCTCGGGTCGCGCAACTCGTCGGCGATGACGGCGGCGTCGTGCTCGGTGAGCCCCATGTCCAGGCCGAAGACGTACTCGCTGGGCACCTCGTTGGACAGGGCCCGCACGAACCGTCGCAGGACGAGTTCCTTGTCCGGGTGGGACGGGTCGAAGCGGACGCCCGCCTTGGCGCCCCCGAATCCGATGTCGACGGCCGCCCACTTCCAGGTCATCACGCGGGCGAGCCGGGAAACCTCGGCGATCGTGAGGGTGGGTGACATCCTCGTGCCGCCCTTGCCCAGGCCCCGGGCGGAGTTGTCGATGACCAGGACGCCCCGCATCCCGATCCGCGGATCGGCGACGGTGACGACCTTCTCGGGTCCCCAGTCGTCGACGTGGGAGAAGTCGTCGAGCATCACCCGAAGCTCACACCCTGCGCGAGCGGCAGGTCGCGCGAGTAGTTCACCGTGTTGGTCGCCCGGCGCATGTAGGAACGCCACGCGTCGGATCCGGACTCCCGCCCGCCACCGGTCGTCTTCTCGCCACCGAAGGCTCCGCCGATCTCCGCGCCGGAGGTCCCCAGGTTCACGTTGGCGATGCCGCAGTCGGATCCCTCCGAGGACAGGAAGAGTTCGGCCTCGCGCTGGTCGCGGGTGAAGACGGCCGAGGACAACCCCTGCGGGACCCCGTTGTTCAAGGAGATCGCCTCCTCGAAGTCGGTGTAGGTGAGGACGTGGAGCAGAGGGGCGAAGGTCTCCCGGCGCACGACCGCGGTCTGCGCGGGCATGCGGACCACGGCGGGTTCGACGTAGTACGCCCCCGGGTGGTTCGTGGGCACCCGCTCGCCGCCGACGACGACGACACCACCGTCCGCGCGGGCTTCGGCCAGGGCCGACTGCATCTGCTCGAAGCTCGATGCGGTGAACAGCGGACCGACGAGGGTGCCCTCGTCGAAGGGGTCGCCGATCGCCAGCGATCGGTAGGCCACGCGGAGGCGCTCCAGGAGTTCGTCGGCGACGGACTCGTGGACGATGACGCGACGCAGCGTGGTGCAGCGCTGCCCGGCGGTCCCCGCGGCGGCGAACACGATGCCCCGGACCGCGAGGTCGAGGTCGGCGGACGGGGTGACCACGGCGGCGTTGTTGCCGCCCAGTTCCAGGATCGCCCGCCCGAACCGGGCGGCGATGCGCGGGGCGATGGCCTCGCCCAGCCGTTCGGAGCCGGTGGCGCTGACGACCGGGACGCGGGGGCTGTCGACGAGCGGCGCGGCGCCGGCCGCGTCGGTCACCACCACCGTGTTCAGCCCGGCGGGCAGGTCCAGTTCCCGCGCGGCGCCGGCCGCGTCGGTCACCACCACCGTGTTCAGCCCGGCGGGCAGGTCCAGTTCCCGCGCGGCGCGGTCCAGCAGCGCCGAGCACGCCAGCGCGGTCAGCGGAGTCCGCTCCGAGGGCTTCCACACGACGGTGTTCCCGCACACGAGCGCGAGCGCGGTGTTCCACGCCCAGACGGCCACCGGGAAGTTGAACGCCGAGATGACGCCGACGACGCCGACGGGGTGCCAGGTCTCCATGAGCCGGTGACCGGGGCGTTCGGAGGGCATGGTCAGTCCGCCCAGCTGGCGCGACAGGCCCACGGCGAAGTCGCAGACGTCGATCATCTCCTGCACCTCGCCGAGCGCCTCGGAGCGGATCTTGCCGACCTCGACGCCCACGAGGTCGGCCAGGACCGAGCGGTGTTCCTGCAGGAGGTCGCCGAGCCGGCGGACCAGCCGGCCCCGCCCGGGCGCCGGGACCCGGCGCCAGGCCCGGTAGGTCTCGTCCGCCGCGGCGATGGCGGACTCCACGTCGCCCGCGGCGGCCAGGGGGACGGTGGCGACGACGTCGCCGGTCACCGGGCTGCTGACGTCGAGGGTGCCGGCTCCGTCGGGGTGCCGGGCCAGGTCCACACCGCAGGCGCGCAGCGCCTGCTCGACGGTGCGGCGCAGCGCGGCACCGTCCGTGCCGATCACCAGGGGAGTGGCTGCGATGGTCATGTCCGTGCCTTTCGTTGCCGCGCAGCGGGTGCGCGGGCGGTCAGATGATGCCGATCTCGGTGCGGGCGGCGGGGCGGGCGAACCGGTCCGCCGCGAACGCCGCCGTGTCGACGACGGGGTCCCGGTCCAGGTAGAGGTCGCGGACGCACTCGCCGGCGGCCGGAGCCTGGAGCAGTCCGTGCCCGGAGAACCCCGTGGCGTAGAGGAAGCGGAAACCCGGTGCGTGCGTCTGCCCGACGAGGGCGTTGCAGTCCGGGGTCAGTTCGTACAACCCCGCCCAGCCCGTCCACCCGTCGGTGAGGTCGATCCCGGCCAGCGCCGGCGCGAACTGCCGCAGGGCCTCGCGCAGGCCGTCGTGCCAGTCGTCGGTGACCGTCCGGTCGTGACCGTCCGGCTGGCCTGGATCGGCCCACCCCAGCACCAGGCTGTCGCCGGGGCCGGAGTGGACGTAGGCCGTCGTGGACTGGTCGATGGTGAAGGGCACGACTCCCGCGGCGGGGCCGGGCGGCCGTCGCCGGGGACTGCCCACGACGATCTGCCGTCGGCGCGGGACGACCGGCAGGTCGACCCCGACCATGGCGCCCAGCCGGGCCGACCACGCCCCGGCGGCGCAGACGACGGCCTGCGCCGTGAACCGGTGACCCGAGGCCAGCGTCACCGCCGCCCGCTCACCGCCGACGGCGTCGAGGCCGACGACCTCCGCTCCGGTGACGACCTGGACGCCCAGGCCCGCCGCGGCCGCGCCCAGCCCGCGCACCACGTCGCGGGGCCGGACGATGCCGTCGTCGGGGGACCAGACGCCGGCGCGCAGCCGGTCCGGATCGAGGTAGGGCGACAGGGCGTGCGCCTGCCGCGGGCTGACCATGCGGCTGCGGACACCCAGGGAGTTCTGCAGTTCGACGCTCGCCTCGTAGGCGGTCACGTCGGCGACCGTGCGCAGGGCGAAGAGGTAGCCCAGGTTCCGCCAGCCGATGTCGCGGCCGGTCCGCTCGGTGAACGTCCGGTAGAACTCACGGCTGCGCAGAGCCAGCTCGACGTTCGCCTGCTGCGAGAAGACCGCCCGGACCCCGCCGAGGGGTTTGCCCGACGAGCCGCCGGCGAGGTCGTCGCGTTCCACGAGGACCACCCGCTGAACTCCCGCGCGGGCCAGCCAGTAGGCGCTCGCCGCGCCGACGACCCCGCCGCCCACGACGATCACGTCGACCTCGTCGGCGGCTGCGGGGAAACCGGCCGAGCCGGTGGTTCGGGACTGCGGTGCCACGGTGACCTCCCTTCCTGGCAGGAGGATGGCGAGAGTTCGGGCTGGACGACAAGCGACGGTTCGTGACGACGATTCGGCAGGAACCGTGAACTGTCGGGGTCCGGCGCGGTACGTTCCGCGGGTGGAGGAACTGGGCCGGGTGCCGATGCGGGCGCTCGTCGAACTGGCTCGCCGCGGGACGATCGCCGCTGTCGCCGAGGACCTGGGGTACACGCCAGGGGCTGTCTCGCAACAGATCTCTCGTCTCGAGGCGGTGGTCGGGCGCCCGCTGACGACGAGGTTCGGGCGGGGTCTGCGGCTCACCGACGCCGGCCGCGTGCTGGCCGAGCAGGCCGAGGGCGTGCTGCGTGCGGAGGAAGCCGCACTGGCGGCGGCCCGCGCCACCTCCACCGAGGTGCGGGGGCGCTTGACGATCGGCGTCTTCGGCAGCACGGCCGCGGCGCTGCTGGCGCCGCTGGTGCTGCGCCTGCGCGAGAAGCACCCGGGGCTGCGGCTCAGCAGCCGGGAGATCGGCGTCGACGACACCGCGGCTGCCGTGCGTCGCGGTGAGGTCGACGTGGCCTTCGGGGTGGACTACCCGCACGCGCCGATGCCGCGGGACACCGACACCGAACTCGTCCCGCTGCGGACCGAGCGGTTCGGGCTGGCGGTCGCCGGCGACGCGGGAGGTCCCGGTCGCATCGACCTGCGGGACGCTCGGGAGTGGCCGTGGATCCTCACCCCCGAGGCGACGCCGTTCGGTCGCGCGGTCCGCAGCGCGTGCCGGCTGGCGGGTTTCGAGCCGGACGTGGTGCACGAGGTGACGGACACCTCGGCGGCCCTGCTGCTGGCGGCGCGCGGGCTCGGCGCCACCCCGGTGACGCCGTTGATGCGGCAGCTGACGACCGTGCCGGCCCGGGTGGTGGAGCTGAGCGACCTGCTGGAGCGGCGCATCCTGCTGGTCCGGCACCGCGCCGACGCCGAACGCCCGACGGTGAACGCCCTGACGGAGGTCCTGCGGTCGGTGGCCTCGGCCCTGCCGCAGCGGGGCTGACCCGCCGGCGCGGGCAAACCTGGGGCGAATTCGCGCGAACCCGTTGACAAACGTTGTCTGCGCGGCGAGTCTCCTGTCTGACAGGTTGCCCGGTCATCAGACGGGAGGGTCCATGACCATCGGCGTCGTGGGAGACAACACGATCGACCGCTACCTCGGCGAGGTCGAACAGACCTACGTCGGCGGCAATGCGCTGAACGTGGCGGTGCAACTGCACCGGCACGGCCACGACGTCCACTACGCGGGCGCGGTGGCGGACGACCGCGACGGCCGGATCGTCCGGCAAGCTGTTGCGGCGCAGGGTGTGTCGACCTGCGGTGTCCGGCTCGACCCGGGCGACACCGCGGTGACGCTCATCAAGGTCGCCGCCGACGGGGAACGCACCTTCGAACGGGAGGACTTCGGGGTGACGACCGACTTCATGCCGTCCACGGCCGAGCTGGACCTCCTGGCCACCTGCGACTGGGTGCACCTGGGGATGACCGGTGCGGCACCGCGGATCCGGCAGGAACTGCGCGCCCGCAGCGCGGTGCCGATCAGCCAGGACTGCGCCGTCAGCCACGGGTACGACGGGCTGACCGTGGCGTTCCTGTCCGTGGGGGACGATCCGTCCGCCGCTCCCGCCGCGGCCCGCGCCGCCCTCGCCGGCGGGGCCCGGCTCGCCGTCGCGACCTGCGGTTCCTCCGGGGCGTACGCCACCGACGGGCGCACCGAGTGGCGGCAGGACGCCGTCCCGGTCGACGTCGTCGACACCACGGGCGCCGGTGATTCGTTCATCGCCGGGTTCACCGCCGCGCGGGTGGCCGGGGAGACCGTCCCGGCGGCCCTGCGCGCCGGGGCCGAGTGGGCAGCCGTGACCTGCACGCACGTGGCGGGCTGGCCGCAGGAACCCTCCACCACCTGAACGCACCTTCCGACGCACCTTCCGCACCACCGCCACCGGCCCGGCCGGTGCCGCTCACCAGAGAGAAGGAACATGCTGAACTTCGACGTCGAACGCTTCGTGCGGATCCAGTCCGGCGCAGTCGGTCTGGCAGACGAACTGCACCAGACGGTCGCCGACGCGCTGGCCGCGGGCACCGAGAACCTGTTCTTCCTCGGCGCCGGCGGGGTCACCCTGCTGACCCACCCCGCGGCCCGCCTGCTGCAGACCGGCTCCACGTTCCCCGTGCACGTGGAGATGGCGGCCGAGCTCGTGGTGCGCGACAACGTCCACCTCGGGGCGAACTCGCTGGTGGTGATGCCTTCGCTGTCCGGTACCACGAAGGAGGCGATCGAGGCGCTGGAGTTCTGCCGCGCCAAGGGCGCCAAGGTCGTCACCCTCACCGGTCACGCGGAAACCCCCATGGCCGAGCTGGCCGACGTGAACTTCACCAACTTCGTCGAGGACGACACCTCCAGCGAGTCGTACTACCTGCAGACGCTGCTCATCGCGCTGAGCGTCATGCACCTGCGCGGGGAGTACGACGGCTGGACCGAGACCGTCGCGGCGCTGCGGGCGCTGCCGGAACAGCTCGTCGAGGTCAAGCGCGCGTTCGAGCCGCGAGCCGCCGAGATCGCCGAGACGATCAAGGACGAGCCGTACCACATCATCACCGGCGCCGGTTCGGTCTGGCCCGAGGCGTACTACTACGGCATGTGCATCCTCGAGGAGATGCAGTGGATCCGCACGCGCCCCGTGCACGCCTCGGACTTCTTCCACGGAACCCTGGAACTGGTCGAGGCCGGGGTCAGCGTCATCGTCTGCAAGGGCGAGGACGAGACCCGTCCGCTGGCCGAGCGCGTCGAGAAGTTCGTGCCCGACCACACCGAGAAGGTGCTCGTCCTGGACACCGCGGACTTCGACCTCCCGGGCGTTCCGGCGCAGCTGCGCGCGCTGCTGTCGCCGGTCCTGCTGGCCACCGCCTTCGAACGGCTCAGCGCCCACCTCGAGGTGCTGCGCGACCACCCGCTGACCACCCGTCGCTACTACCGCCGACTGGACTACTGAGCGGCCGTCGAGCCGTCCCACGTCCCGGTGGACCACCAGGAGGCAGCCGTGCACGACGTCCAGGACGGGGTCGCACCCGACGGACGGCGTGCCCGGCGCACCCCGTCCGTCGGCAGGCCATCGGTGAAGAGGCTGAGGAGGTCAGTAGCGTCGTCCTTCCCGACGGAGGAGGACGAGGTGCCGGACAAACGGCCGCTGGCGAGCAAGGTGCGCGACGAGCTGATCGAGCTGTTCCGGGCCCAGGGCCTCAAGCCCGGCGACCGGCTGCCGAGCGAGGCGGAGATCTCCCAGCTGTGCGACGTCGGGCGCAGCAGCGCCCGCGAGGCGCTGAAACTCCTGGAGCAGGAGGGGCTCGTCCAGGTCGAACCCGGGCGTGGCCGGTTCCTGTCCTCCCTGGGCAGCCTGTCGGTGGACCGGCCCATCACCCGGTTCGAGTCCATCACCCGCATGCTCGCCAGCCTGGGCCGCTCCAGCCGCACCATGGTGCTGTCCGTGGCCGAGGACGAGCCCACCGCCGCCGAGGTGGAGGCGCTCGGCCTGGAGGCCGGCGAGCGCGTCGTGCGGGTGGAGCGGCTGCGGTCCGACGGAGACGAGCCGCTCATCTACAGCCTGGACACCATCCCCACCTCGTGCATCCCCGGCCCGGCCCGGCACCTGGACTGGACCGGCTCGCTCACCGACGTCCTGGCCGCCCAGGGGCACCTGCCGGTGTCCTCGGCCGCCCGGTTGCAGGCCGTGGACCTGCCCGAGCACGTCCGCGAGCAGTACCACCTCGGAGGTTACGGCCCCTGGCTGCTCATCACCGAGACCGCGATCACCGTCAGCGGTCGACGGGTGCTGCACGCCCAGGACTACCACCGAGGCGACACCTTCACCTTCAACGTCCTGCGTCGCTGACCGCGGTGCGGGCTCGGAACCCGGAAGAGGTCCCCATGACCGCACGCTCCGCAAGCCTCACCCTGCCCCCGCCCGTCACCACCTCCCCGCAGGACCGCGCCTACTGGCTCGACACCACCGTGCCCGAGTTCGGGGAGGACCTGCCCGCCCTGGCCGGCGACATCGATGCGGGCATCGCGATCATCGGCGGCGGTCTCACCGGGTTGTGGACCGCCTACCGGATCACCGAGCTGGACCCCACCGCCGACGTCGTGGTGCTGGAGGCCGAGGTCTGCGGGGCCGGCGCCTCCGGACGCAACGGGGGACAGGTCCACAGCTGGTGCGAGAGCCTGGACCGCCTCGAAGCGGTCGTCGGTGCCGCGGAGGCGGTGCGGCTGGCGCGGGCCTCGGTGGAGGCCATCGAGGAACTGGCGGCCCTGCAGCAGGACGGTCTCGACATGGACCTGCGGCTGGACGGCTGGGTGTGGGGCGCCAGTTCCCGGGCGCAGGAGGGTGCCTGGAACGCCGCGGTGGCCCGCAGCCGGGCCGCCGGGCTCGACGTCTACACCGAACTCGACGCCGCCCAGATGCTCGCCCGCACCGGGACGTCGTCGTCCTACCAGGGGGTCGTGGAGGAACGCGCCGGATCCCTGCACCCGGGGAAGCTGGTCCGCGGTCTGCGCCGCATCCTGCTGGAGCGGGGCGTGCGCATCCACGAGCGGACGCCGGTCACCGCCATCGGTCCCGGCCCCCGTCCGCGACTGACCACCCCGGCCGGCAGCGTCCGTGCGCAGAAGGTGCTGCTGGCCACGAACGCCTGGGCCGCCGCGATCCCCGAGATCAACAGGTTCACCTACGCGGTGGAGAGCCAGGTGATCGTCACCGCCCCCATCCCGGACCGGTTGGACGCCCTCGGGCTGAAGAACGGCGCCTCGATCTGCGACTCCCAGCAGCAGGTCCTGTACTACCAGCGCACCGTCGACGGCCGCCTGCTGCTGGGGCGCGGCACCGGGCACCCGGTGTACCGGGGGAACCTCACGGCACGCTCGAACCGGAACCCGGCCCTGGTCGAAGGGACCCGGGCCGAGCTGGTCCGCCTCTACCCCTCGCTGGCCGATGTTCCGATCAGCTACGACTGGGTCGGTGCCATCGACTGCGTCGCGACGCACGTCCCGGTGATCGGAACCCTGCAGCAGCACCCCGACGTCCACTACTGCGTGGGCTGGAACGGAACCGCCCTGGCCCAGATCCCGGTGGGCTCGCGCATCCTGGCCAGCGTCCTGCTCGGCATCGACGACGAGTGGGGACGCAGTCGCCTCGCCGGCGCACGACCGGTTCCCGTCGTGCCCGAACCCGTGCGTTTCATCGGCGCACAGGTCGTCCGCGCGGCCATCGTCCGGCGCAACGCCCTGGAGATCCGCAACCGGCCGGTGGACCCCGTCACCCGTGCCCTGACCAGCCTGATGCCGAGTCCGGAACACGTCCCGGAGGAGACTCCGCACCCGGACCCGGTGCCCGAAACTCACCGGTGACCGGAACGTCACCGCGGTGGAACGTTCCTGAAACACCCGGGTAGGACGATCGGGCCCACGAGCCTTCGCCCGTCCGGCACGGCCTGCCCGGCCGCCGTTCGGAAACACCCCGAGCTCGCCATTCCCCCGACCTGGAGGTCAACCATGCCCGGAAAGAGAAGTCTGGCGTTCGCCGCGGCCTGCCTCACCGCAACCCTGGGGCTCAGCGCTTGCGGCGGCGGTTCCGGTTCCGGCGGCGCCGAGGCCGACGTCACCGCGCCGGTGGAGTACAGCGGGGAACTGAGCATCCTCACCAAGTTCGGCCAGGCCGAACTCGCCCCCTACTTCACCGACCTGGCCGCGCAGTACGAGGAGCTCCACCCCGACGTCGACGTCACGCTCATCCAGGAGACGGACCAGAGCGTCAAGGACAAGACGAAGACGCTGGTCGCCTCGCAGGCCCTGCCGGACATCTACTTCACGTGGACGGGAAACTGGGCGAACGACTTCACCAGCAACGGACTGGCGGCCGACCTGACACCCGTCATCGGGCCGTCGACCGAGTGGGGGCAGACGTTCAGCAAGCCCATGCTGGACGCGTTCGCGAAGGACGGGAAGTACTTCGGGATCCCGCTCTACACCGACGCCAAGTTCATGGGGTACAACACCAAGGTCTTCGCCGACCTCGGCCTGCAGATCCCCAGCACGTTCGAGGAACTGCTGGCCGACTGCGCGACGATCAAGTCCTCGGGGATCGAGCCGATCTCGTTCGGCAACCAGGACGGCTGGCCGGGGCTGCACTACCTGCAGCAGCTGTTCGCCTACAACGTGCCCAACGACACCCTCACGGCGGACTTCGACCCCGAGACGGCCTCGTGGACCGACCCCGGGTACGTGGCCTCGATGGAGCAGTTCAAGCAGCTGGTCGACCAGTGCACCGACACCGGAGCGCAGTCGAACGGGGTCCTGTACACCACGGCGATCCAGAAGCTGTCCGACGGGCAGTCCGCCATGTACTACCAGGAGATCATCGAGTTCAACACCGCGTCCGTCGAGGGGACGCCGCTGGCGCAGGACGGTTTCGGGTTCTTCAAACTACCCGTGCCGGCGGGCGCGAAGGGCGATCCGGAGGCGATCGAGGGCGCCCCGGAGGGCTACTTCGTCAACAGCCGGTCCGACCAGGCCGCCCTCGCCGTCGACTTCATGAAGTTCGTCACGAGCAAGGCGAACGCCGAGGTCCTGTCGGCGCCGCCGTACGGGCAGCCCAGCACCGTGGTGGGAGCGGCCGGTACCGCCAGCCCCGCCGTGGCCGCCTCCCTGGAACAGCTGGACGACGCCTCGCAGGTCGTGCCGTGGCTGGACACCATCACCGTGCCCGACGTCGCCAGCGCCTGGCTGGCCGGCGTGGAGGCGCTCGTCAACGGTGACAGCACGCCCGAGCAGGTCCTGGAGAGCGTCCAGAAGGCGTCCGCGGCGGCGAAGGCGTGAGCAGGGTGGCGCCGACGGACACCCGGCCCGCGAGTCCGCCGACGACTGCGCCGCGCACACCGCCGGCGATCCAGCGCGGCCGCAGCTACCGTCGACGGCGCGTCACCGGCCTGGTGTGGGTGCTGCCGGCCCTCGCCGTCCTCGGGGTCTTCGTCTACCTGCCGCTGGCGCAGAACCTCGGGTTCAGCTTCCTCGAGTGGAACATCTACAACGGGAGCTTCACCTTCGTCGGCGCCGAGAACTACCAGCACATGGTGCAGGACCCGGTGTTCTGGCGCTCGCTGCGCAACAACGTCGCCTACGCCGTCGTCTCGATCGTGCTGCAGGTCTTCGCGGCCCTGGTGCTCGCGGCCCTCGTCGAGGGACTGCGCAGCGAGCGGTGGAGGCGGGCACTGCGGGCGATCTACTTCGTCCCGTCGGCCATCTCCATCACGGTGGCCGGCCTGCTCTTCTACTTCATCTACGAACCGAACCTCGGGCTGCTCAACGCGATGCTGTCCTCCCTCGGCCTCGACGGGCTCGAGCACGCCTGGCTCGGGGACAGCGGCACCGCGATCTGGGCGATCATCGCCATGAGCCAGTGGCAGGGTTTCGGCTACAGCGTCCTGCTGTTCAGCCTGGCGATCCAGCGGATTCCGGGTGAGATCCTGGAGGCCGCTGCGCTCGACGGTGTCGGCCCGTTCCGGCGGTTCTTCCGGATGACGGTTCCCCTGGTGGGTGAGATGACCTCGCTCATGGTCATCGTCACGGTCTCGGGCGCCTTCCAGGTGTTCAACGAGGTGATGGTCATGACCTCCGGCGGGCCCAACAACTCGTCCCAGGTGCTCGGAACCTGGTTGTACGCCAGTGGTTTCGTGCGCAACGACTTCGGCTACGCCGCCGCCATCGCGGTGGTCGTGTTCGTCCTGACCCTGCTGGTGGCGCTGGCGCAACTGGCGGTCAACCGCCGACGGAAGGTGGAGTACTGATGACCGCGAGCCGCTACCTGGCCCGCACCTGCGTGTGGACCCTGCTCGGCTGCCTGGCCCTGGTGGTCCTGTACCCCCTGGTGTGGATGGCCCTCAACGGGTTCAAGACCAACAGCGAGCTGTTCGGCAACCCGTTCGCCCTGCCCACCCAGTGGGGGCTGCAGCACTTCGTCGATGCCTGGCAGCGCGGCGTGAGCGACTACCTCGCCACGAGTCTGTTCGTCACCGTGGTGTCCACGGTCACCACCTCCCTGGTCAGCGCGTGGGCCGCCTACGGCCTCACCCGCCTGCGGGTGCCCTTGGAGGGTCCCCTCACCGCCGTCGTCCTCGCCGGGCTGATGCTCGCGCCCACCGTCGCGTTGATCCCGCTGGTGCAGATGTTCCAGCGCCTCGGGCTCTACAACAGCGTCTGGGCGCTGGTGATCCTCTACACCGCGTTCCGCATCCCCTTCACCACCTTCCTGATCCGCTCGTACATGGTGTCGATCCCGCAGGACATCGACGAGGCGGCGAGCATCGACGGTGCCAGCCACGCCTACACCTTCTGGCGGATCATCCTGCCCCTGTGCAAGCCGATCATGGCCTCCGTGGTCATCCTGCACGTGCTCTTCGCCTGGAACGAGTACCTGTTCGCGATGATCTTCACCAGCGGTGCGGGCAGCCAGACCCTGCCCGTGGGGCTCACGAACCTCATGGCCCGGCACGGCACCGACTACCCCGTGGTCTTCGCGGGGATGACCATCGCAGCGGTGCCCATGGTCGTGCTGTTCTTCGCCGGTCAGCGCTGGTTCATCCGCGGTCTGGCCGACGGGATCGGCAAGTGACCACCACGACCCCAGAAGGAGTGAACGCGTGAGGATCACCGGATCCAACTTCAGCTACCAGCACACCAGCTTCGAACGGTTCTGCCGGGACATGGTCGATCTGGAGCTGCCCGACGTCGAGATCTGGGGTGTGGCTCCGCACCTGCAGGTCGATGCCGCATCGGCCGGTGACGTCCGGCGGCTGCGCACCGTCCTGGACGGCCACGGCCTGCGTGTCCGCTGCCTGACCCCCGAGCAGGTCGTCTACCCGGTCAACATCGCCTCGGGGGACGACGACCTGCGCCGTCGCAGCGTCGCGCTGTTCCGGCGGGCGGCGGACATCGCGGCCGACCTGGGATCCCCGTTGCTGTTCCTCACGCCCGGCCGGGGGTACGAGGACGAGCCGGTGGCCGACGCGTGGCGCCGTTCGGCCGAATCGCTGCGCGAGATCGTCCAGCACGCCGCGTCCCGCGGGATCGACTGCGTCCTGGAGCCCTTGCAGCGTCGGGAGTCCAACCTCATCCAGACCACCGGGCAACTGCGGGCCATGCTCGACGACGTGGGGATCGCCGGTTTCGGCGTGGCGCTGGACACCGTGGCCATGGCCTGTGCGGAGGAGACGGTGGACGACTACGTGGCCGCCTTCGGCATCGACGGTGTCCGCCACGTGCACCTCATCGACGGCAACCCCGCCGGGCACCTGGTGTGGGGCGAGGGCCGGTTGCCCCTGGAGGAGATCCTGAACGCTCTCTCCCGCAACGGCTACAGTGGCTGGATGACGTTCGAGTTGTTCGGCGACGGCGACTACGCCCTGGATCCGCGCGCGGCGCTCGAGCGGTGTCTGCGACGGGTGCGCCCCCTCCTGGAGGCGGTTCCCGCGTGATCGTCCTGGCGCCGGGGATCCGGAACTACGACTGGGGCACGCGAGGCGGGATCTCCCACCTGCTGGGACGGCCGGTCACCGACGCGGTGGAGGCCGAGCTGTGGATCGGGGCCCACCCGGGATTCCCGACGCCGGTCGTCGGCGGCGGAACGCTGGCGGACGTGGTGGCGGCCGACCCCCGCGGGGTCCTGGGCGAGGAGGTGGCGGAACAGTTCGGCGAGCGACTGCCGTTCCTGCTCAAGGTCCTCGCGGCCGGCCGGCCCCTGTCGGTCCAGGTGCACCCCACTCCCGAGCAGGCCCGTGCGGGTTTCGCCGACGAGGACGCCCGGGGGATCCCCAGGACCGCGCGCGAACGCAACTACGTCGACGAGCAGGCCAAGCCCGAGATGATGGTCGCGGTGGGGAACATGCGCGCCCTCGCCGGGTTCCGCGAACCCGCCGCTGCACGCTCGGACCTGCTGGCCCTGCTGGGGGAACCGGGCAACGGTCTGCCCGCCTGGGACCGGCTGCACGAGGTCCTCTCCGGGGACGACCGGGCGGGAGCGCTGTGCGGTGCACTCTCGCAGCTGCTGTCGGGAGGACCCGAGGTGGACGACCTCGTCGGGCACCTGGTCGCCGCGGCCGGGACGGCACCCGGTGAGGACGTCACGGCTTCCGTCGTGCGCCTGCTGGCCGAGCACCACCCCGGCGACCCCGGGATCGCCGTCGGGACCCTGCTGAACCACGTGGACCTCGCCCCTGGTGAGGCCGTGTTCCTGGACGCGGGGACTCCGCACGCGTACCTGCAGGGCGTCGGGGTGGAGGTCATGTCGACCTCCGACAACGTCCTGCGCGGGGGTCTGACGAGCAAGCACGTCGACCTGCCGGAACTGCTGCGCATCGTCGAGCCGGTGGCGTCCGCGCCTCACCGCGTGGTCCCGGCCCAGCGCGCCGAGGGCAACCAGGTGTTCCAGGTGCCGGTCGGGGAGTTCCAGCTGCAGCGGCTGGAGAGCGCCGACCCGCAGTCGTTCGAGGTCGAGCGGCGCGGGCCGGTGGTCCTGCTCGTGGTGCGGGGGACGGCGACAGTGAGCTCGGACGAGGAGACCGTGGAGGCCGCGCGGGGCGACAGCTTCCTGCTGACCGCCGGCACGGGGAGCGTGCACCTGCTGGCAGGGCCGGACGGCGTGCTGGCCTTCGCGGCGACCGTGGGCAGGTGACCTGACGGTCAGCGACCGGGCCGCAGCAGCTCCTCGAGCGAGCTGCTGACGGCCAGGCGCGTCGCCCCGATGCGGGTCGCGTTGCGTCCCAGGTCGCTGCACACCACGCGGGTGCCCCACGGCAGCTCGTCGACGGCGGTCTGGACGCCCGCGCGCATCTCCTCGTTGGCGCCGACGCCACCGGTCAGGACGATGAGCCCCGGGTCGAGGAGGGCGACGACCGCCTGCGCGAGGCGCCCCACCTCGTGGGCGTGCTCGTCCACCAGGGCGCGTGCCTGCGTGCCGTCCCGCCGGCGCGCCGCGGCGAACAGTTCACTAGGGTCCTTCGGCGGATCGCCTCCCGTCCAGGAGGCGCGGACGCGGGCCATCAGGCCCTCGGAGCCGAGGTGGTGCTCCAGCCCCTCGTACTCGGTCGTCGCGCCAGGGCTCCAGGGGAAGGGCAGCATCGCGGCCTCCCCGGCCACGCCACTGGCGCCCGTCAGCAGTTGGCCCCGGGCGATGATGCCGCAGCCGATCCCGACGCCGACCTGCAGGACCACCACGTGGGAACGTCCCCGCGCGCAGCCCTCGTGCAGTTCCGCGAGGGCCGCGCAGTTGACGTTGTTCTCGATGCTGAGGGGCACCGTCTCCGGGACCGGGCCTGCGCGCAGCGCCGTCCGCATGAGGGCGACGTCGACGTCGCCGGGAGTGCCCTCGGCCGGGACGGACTCGTGCTCGAGCGTGCGGACGACGCTGTGCGGAACGGCGACCGCGACGGCCCGCAGCGCTCCGGCGTCCTCGCCCAGCACCCCGGTGGCGGAGGAGACGTGGTTGACCACCGACTGCGTGAGGGACCCCAGGTTGGAGCGGCTCGCGCCCCGACGGGCGTGGTCGCGTTCCCAGAACACCGTCCCGTCGAGTCGAGCCGCAGCCAGGCGCACCCGGGTGACCCCTGCGTCGACGCCCAGGACGTACCCGGAGGTGGGGGCCAGTCGGTAGACCGACGCCGAGCGGCCGGTGGCGCCCCGTGTGGTGTGGCTGAGGGTGAGCAACCCGGCGTCCTCGAGATCGCTGACCGCCGCCGACACGGTGGGCTTCGACAGCGACAGCGCCTCGGCCACCTCGGGACGGGTCATCTGGCCCAACCGGGCCGTGTACGAGAGCACGGCGCGGGCGCTGGCCGTCAAGCCCGTGGCCGGTGCTGGCATCAGGCACTCCTCCGCAGTTCGTCCGGCCGTTCGCCGACACGTGATCGTAACGCGCCGCCCCCTTGACCCGCCCTCTGGCGGTTAGTTAAGTTGCCGAACTCCCAGCCCTTCCTCCACGACGACGTGGAGCCACTCCAGGAGGTAAGGAAATGCCTGAACGACGACTGCTGCCGAGCCCGTGGTCGGCGAGCGCCGCCGGCTCGACGGCCGCCCTCAGCCGGCGGCACCTGCTCGGCCTCGGGTCGCTCGGCACCCTGGCCGTGGCCGCCGGGTGCGCCGTGCCCGGCACCTCGGGAGGCGGGGACGGTGACGCCGACCAGGACGGCGGGACGCTGCGCACGCTGTTCATGCAGCAGGCGGGGTACGACGCCGAGGCGATCGAGGCCATGACGACGGCCTTCGAGGCAGCCAACCCGGGGTGGTCCGTCGAGAACACGCTGGTCGCCTACGAGGCACTGCACGACAAGATCGTCATCTCGGCGCCGGCCGGCACCTACGACGTCATCCTGGTCGACTGCATCTGGACCGCCGAGCTGGCGGACAAGCAGATGGTCCTGGACGTCACCGACCGCTTCACGGCGGCCGAGAACTCCGACCTGCTGGCCGGAACACTGGCCACCGTCACCTACCAGGACCGTCGCTGGGGCTTCCCGTGGCTGCCGGGGGGCAAAGCCTTCTTCTTCAACGGGCCGATGCTCGCCGAGGCGGGCGTCGCGGTGGACAGCACCGCCACCTGGGACGGCTGCGTCCAGGCGGCCCGCACGCTCAAGCAGGCCGGGCTCGTGGAGTACCCGTTCAGCTGGAGCTGGTCGCAGTCCGAAGCGCTGATCTGCGACTACACCCAGCTCCTCGGGGCGTTCGGCGGGCGTTTCCTCGACGAGGACGGCAGACCGGCCTGGAACTCCGGCGGGGCCGTGACCGCACTGGAGTGGATGGTGATGACCCTGCAGGAGGGCCTGACGGATCCGGCGTCCACCAAGTCCCTCGAGGACGACGTCAAGAAGGCGCTGCTGCAACGCCAGGCCGCGATGGGCCTGAACTGGGACTACGTCTACGCGGCGTCGAAGGACCCCGCCGAGACGCCCCACGTCGGCGAACTCACGATGGCCGTCTCCCCGGCCGGCCCGACCGGCCAGAACCCGGCCGTGGACGGGGGCATGGGGTTGTCGGTCACGGTGGGTTCGAAGAACTCCGACGCCGCCTGGAACCTCGCCGCCTTCCTGGCCAGCCCCGAGCAGCAGCTCGCCCACGCCGACAACTCGCTGCCGGTGTGGTCGTCGGCCTACACCGACGAGTTGCGCGCTGGTCGTGAGCAGATGGTGGACGTCGACCGGGCCGGCTACGAGAACCTCGTCAGCCGCCCGCAGGTGTCGGACTACAACGCGGTGAGCCAGATCCTCCAGGCCAGCCTCCAGGAGGCCCTGCTCGGACGGCGGTCGCCGCAGCAGGCGCTGGACGACGCGGCGAACCAGGCCACGGACGTGATCGGCGGATGACGACCACGCACGTCCCGGTGGAAGACCGGACGCAGGAGCAGCGGCACCCGGGCCGTCTGCGCCGGGACCGCAGCCAGGCGCCGCTCGCACTGCTGCTGATGCTGCCCGCGGTGCTGGTCGTCCTGGGGGTGGTGCTGTACCCGTTGGGCCGCACCCTGGTCCTGAGCACGCTCGACGTGAACTCCTCGGTCCAGCAGACCGCCCCGTTCGTCGGGCTGGCCAACTACGCGGCACTGCTGAGCGATCCGGCGTTCTGGTCGACCCTGTGGCGGACGACCCTCTTCACGGTCTTCTCGACCGGGCTGCAGCTCGTCCTGGGACTGGCCGTCGCCCAGTTCCTCAACCAGCCCCTGCGCGGTCGGTGGTTGTTCCGCAGCGCCGTGGTGCTCGTCTGGGCGCTGCCGACCATCGTCAACGCCAACATGTGGCGCTGGATCCTGAACTCCCAGTACGGCTACCTCAACGGCCTGCTGAGCCACCTGGGCCTCATCGACCAGTACCACGACTGGATCGGTGGTCCGCTGCAGGCGCTGTTCGTGGTCGCACTGGCGGACACCTGGAAGTCGACGGCGCTCGTGGCCATCCTCCTGCTCGCCGGCCTGCAGGCGGTCCCGCACGACATCTACGAGGCGGCGGCCCTCGACGGCGCCGGTGCCCTGCGCCGGTTCTGGCACATGACCTTGCCGCTGCTGATGCCGATGGTGGGCGTCGTGCTGGTCCTGCGCACGATCGAGGCGTTCAAGGTGTTCGACATCATCTACGTGATGACGCGCGGGGGACCGGCGTCGGGAACCACGACGATCGCGTTCTTCACCTACCTGCAGGCCTTCTCCAACCAGCGCTTCGGTCTGGGATCGGCGGTGGCGTACGTGACCGTGCTGTGCATCCTCGTCCTCTGCTTCGTGTACTCGCGCCTGCTGCGCCGGGGGAACGGGGCGGCGTCGTGAACCGCCGTCCGCTGGTGCACCGGATCGTGACCTGGGCGTTCGCCGCCGTGCTGCTCGTGGCGGTGTTCGGCCCGGTGCTGGCCCTCGTCGTGGCCAGCCTGTCCAGCCAGGCGGAACTGCTGGCTCTGCCGATGCACCTGTGGCCGTCGGAACCGACCCTGTCCCGCTACCGCGACATCCTCACCGGCGACGCGGGCAGCATCGCCGGGGCCCTGCGGGCTGCTCTGGTGAACAGCCTGGTCGTGGCCGCGGCGTCGGTGGCGGTCAGCCTCGGTTGCGGTGCGCTCGGCGCCTACGCGGTGGCCCGGCTGCGGTTCCGCTTCCGCCGCGGAGCCGTGCTGCTCCTGCTGGTCACGTACATGATGCCGCCGCTGGCCCTGGTCATCCCGATCTACCTCGCCCTGTCCGGACTCGGCCTGCTGGACAACCGTGCAGGGTTGATCGTCGTCTACTGCTCGTTCACGACCCCCTTCGTCCTGTGGCTGCTCAGCAGCTACTTCGCCACTCTCCCGGTGGACCTGGAGGAGGCCGCGCTCATCGACGGCTGCACCCGGCTCGGGGCGCTCTTCCGGATCGTCCTGCCCCTCAGCAGGCCGGGGCTCGTCTCCGCGGGTCTGCTGGGTTTCCTCGGCGCCTGGGACGAGTTCTTCTACGCGCTCATCCTGACCTCCTCGCCGACGGCCAAGACGATCCCGGTCGCGCTGACCGAGTTCACCGGGCGCTACAGCCTCGACTTCGGCCTCATGGCCGCGGGTGGCCTCATCGCCGCGCTGCCACCCGTCCTCATCGCGCTCGTCCTGCAGCGCTACATCACCAGCGGCCTGACCGCCGGTGCCGGCAAGTGACCGGCCCGGCCCTGATGGGAGAACCACCTGTGTCCGACGACCTGTTCATCCCCTACCGCGACGCCATGGCCGACCAGGCGGCGTCCCTCGACGCCGTGGTCGCCCGGGTGACCGGACAACTGCCTGCGGCCGCGGAACTGCTGCGAGCCAGCCGACCGGTGTTCACCGGCATCGGCGCCAGCCTGGCGGCGGCGGCGGCGCCGGTGCACACCCTGCGGACCCGAGGAGTTCCGGCGCACCGCGTCGGCGTGGGTGACCTGCCCGCAGGCGGGCCGGCGCTCGGGGACGCCGTCGTCGCCGTCTCGCAGTCCGGGCGCAGCGCCGAGACGGTCGCCGTGCAAGCCGCGCTCCACGGCCGGGGTGACGTGCTGACCGCCGCCGTCGTCAACGTGCCCTCCTCACCGGTCACCCAGGTCAGCCAGGTGGCGGTGGACCTCGGTGCCCAGCGCGACAGCAAGGCGTCCACGATCGGTTTCACCGGCACCCTCGCCGCACTCGGCCTGCTCGCCGACGCCTGGGACGCCCCTGTCGCGGCGCAGGCCGACCAGTGGGCGCGACTGGGGAGCGTGCTGGCGGAGTTCGACTCCGCGCTCGGGCCGACGGTGGAACAGGCCGCGGACCTGATCGGCGCAGCGGTCTGCCTCGACGTCGCCGGGGAGCAGGCCGGCGTGGCCGCGGCGGAGTCCGGCGCTCTCCTGCTGCGCGAGGTGTCGCGCATCCCGGCGACCGCGTTCGAGCTGCGGAACTACCTGCACGGACCGACCGAGTCGGCCCACCCGACGGGGGCGGAGCGCGTCACCGGCCACCTCCTGGTCGGTGGGCCCCGCTCGGCGGAACTGGCGCAGCAGCTGGCGGGGTTCGGTGCCCCTGTCGTCCTGCTCGCCGACAGCTCCGTCGGCGCGGGAACGGTTCCCGGTGTCCTCGTGATCGAGCTGCCGGCGCTGCCGGAGGCGCAGCGGGCGGTGGTCGCGACCGTGGTGATGCAGCGGCTGTCGCTGGAACTGGCCGACCGCGCGGGTCACGACCCCGACGAGTTCGTCTTCTCCAGCGCCGACACGAAGGTGGACACGGCCGTACCGAGCGGGTCCCGGTGATCGCCGGTCGCGCCCACGGCGGGGACGGCGAGAGGTTCCTCGTCGGAGTGGACGTCGGCGGAACCAAGGTGCACGTTGCGGCGTCCATCGGCCGGGAACCGGTCCTGGACGTCGTCCGCCCCAGCGAGGGGTGGGCAGCCCAGCCCTACGCCGCGGCGGCCCGCTGGCTGACCGACCTGCTCGACGGCGTGCTCCCGGGGTGGAGCAGCGCATCGGGCGTCGCGGTCGGGGCGCACGGGGCGGACAGCCCTGAACAGGTCGCCGCGCTGCAGCGCGCGGTCTCGGCGGCGGCTGGACGGGAGTGCACGGTCGTCAACGACGCCGAACTCGTCCTGCCCGCCGCCGGGGTGGACACGGGCGTGGGACTCATCGTCGGGACCGGGTCCATCGCCTCGGGGCACACACCGGACCGTCCGACGATCACCGCCGGAGGGTGGGGCTGGCTGCTGGGGGACCAGGGCAGCGCGCCGGCACTCGTGCTGGACGCGGTGCGGGCGATCCTCTTGAGGCACGACCTCGGTCTGCCGCTGGATCCACTCGGCGAGGCCTTCCTCGAGGCCTACGGCGTCAGCTCCCCACCGGACCTGCTCGTCCCGGCCGGGACGGCCGGCGCCCGGGGAACCTGGGCTCGCCACGCCCCGCTCGTCTTCTCCGCGGCGGCTGCGGGATCGCAGGACGCGGTGCGGGTGCTGAACTCGGCGGCAGCCGCGCTGGCCGACCTCGTCGACCGGCTCGCCCGACGAGGAGTCGACGTCCGCGACGTGGTCGTCGCCGGGGGCGTCGTCCGGAACCAGGCCGGTTACGTCGATCGGATCGCAGCCGCCGTGCGGTCCCTGCATCCGACGGCGCACGTGCGTCGGCTGGACGTCGAACCCGTGACCGGTGCGCTCGTGCTCGCCGGCCGGGTGGCTGGCGGTGCGGCGTCGGTACCCGCGATCGTGCGGCCGGGGGAGCTCCTGGCGAGCTGACGCCTGGAACGGGGTGGTCGCCTCTTCCGGGAACGCGCCCGGCGGGCCCTCGCCGCCGGGTTCCCACTGTCGGTCACGGAGGCCGGGCGTCGAGAGCTGCAGAGGCGCGGTGCGTCGCACGCTCCTCCCGGTGGCCCGCGCTTCGGTTCCGGTCCCGCGTTCCCGCGAAGGAGCGCGGGTACCGGCCCGGCAAGGGCTCGCCACGCCGAACGGCACGCCAGTGCCACGTCGAGGTCGAGGTCGAGGTCGAGCCGGTGTGGCAGGTACCTGCCACGCCCGCAACCCCCCGCAACCAGGCATTGACCCCCCGCGACCGCGGGGAAAGGTTGACGCCATGGAACTGCGCCGACCAGCGACGATGCTGCTCACGCTGACCCTCGCCCACCCCGTGAGCGCGCTGTCCGCCCCGGCCGCGTCCGCAGAACAGGCGGATCCGGGAGGGGGCGGCGCGATCGTCTTCGTCAGCGACCGGGACAGCCTGCCCCTGCCCAACGACGCCGACGACGAGGTGTACCTGTACGACCCCGCCACCGGCACGACGGACCGGGTGACCGACAACGACGTCCAGGAGACGTTCCCGGTCCTCTCGCCCGACGGGCAGTGGCTGGCCTTCCTGGACCGGGTGCGGGTGAGCATCGACGTGTGCCGGTTGACCCGCTCCGGCACCGACTGGTCGTGCCCGGACCCGCGCGGCGTCGTCAGCTACCCGGCGCCGGACCGGGGACGGTTCGCCTGGACGCCGGACGGCGCGTCGATCGTCTACTCGGCCACCGATCCCGTCGGCGGGGACGCCGACCTCTTCTCGGTGGACCTGACGAAACTCGAACCGCCTCGCAACCTGACGCAGGAAGACCCGGCCGCCGGCGAGGAGGGGGAGGCGAACGAGGTCGAGCCCGCGGTGTCCCCGGACGGTGAGCACGGCGTCTACGAGCGCTGGGATCGATCCTCCAGCGACCTGTTCCGCCGCCGGGTCGACGGCTCGGAGCCGGTCGCTCTGACGGCGACCACGATGGCGCGCGAGGCCGGACCCGCCTTCTCCCCGGACGGCGAGCGGATCGCCTTCCACGCCAACCGGACCGCACCCGACGACGTGGACGTGTACGCCATGGGAGCCGAACCCGAGAGCGCCGACAACCCCGCGCGCGACCTGACCGCCTCGGACGGATCGACCTACGAGCGGTACCCGTCGTGGTCCCCGGACGGCACGCAGCTCACCTACTGGTGGAGCCTGACCCCGCAGGGACAGGACGACGGGGAGGTCTGCACCGTCGGCGCCGACGGGAACCCCGGGACGAACCTCACCGCGAACAACCCCACCGATCCCGCGGCGCGGCCCGTCGGCGACACGATGCCCAGCTGGGGCAGTCCCGTTCCCTGAGTCGCGGACCACCCGCTGACCCCCGTTGGGGGATCACCTGATCGGACCAACCCCTGCTGGATCGGCTCATCCGTCGAGCCGATCACCAGGGCATGCCTTCCCTTCTGCGGCGCATCGCGCTGGCCGCCGCCACCCTGGCGGTCACCGTGCAGGGCACCGTCCTCGCACCAGGTCTCGCCCAGGCAGCACCGGGCGGTTGCGCGCCGAAGGGGGCGATCGCCGGCAAGTACACCTCGATCGGCGCGGTGACCTCGCGGCTCGGTTCCTGCGTCACGGACGAACTGCCCGTGGCCCGGGACGGGCGCGCGGAGTTCTTCCAGGGCGGGTCCATCTACTGGAGCCGGGCGACCGGTGCGCACGTCCTCGTCGGCGGCATCCAGGCCGCCTACGCCGGCCGCGGGTGGGAGAACTCGGTCCTCGGGTTCCCGACCACCGACGAGTTCGGGCCGCTCATGCGCGGCGGGTACGGCCAGCACTTCCAGAACGGGTCGCTGTACTGGACTCCGGCGACCGGGGGTGTCGTCGTCCGCGGCGCGTTCCACCGGCACTGGGCGTCGAGCGGATGGGAGAACTCCGCCCTGGGGTACCCGCTGCGCGACGAGGTCGCCCTGCGCGACGGTGCGGTGCAACCGTTCGAGCGTGGTGCGCTCTACTGGTCGCCGGCCACCGGGGCCCACGCCGTCCTCGGTGCGATCTTCGCCGCCTACGCGCAGCGCGGCTACGAGTGGGGCGACCTCGGCTACCCCGTCACCGACGAGTACGACGTCCCCGGCGGACGGCGCAGCGACTTCCAGTTCGGCACCATCACCTGGAACGCCGCGACCGGCGCGACGAACGTCACCGTCACCGGGTCGCGCGCGCCGAAGGTCACGGTCCTCGGTGATTCCCTGACGTTCGGGGCGTGCGGCGAGACGGCGCAACGGGTCGGTGCGAACTCCGGCGTGCAGGGCGTCGCCTGCTTCGGGTGGCCCGGGGCGACGTCGGACGAGATGCAGGCCTACGTCGAGAACCCGGGGTTCCGGTCGTCGTGGCCGAACATGCTGCTGCCGATGCCCGGCGTCGACCTGCGGGCCGCGGTGCGGTCCAGCGACGTGCTGGTCGTCGGCCTGGGCACCAACGACGCGTTGCGCGACCGCGCGGGGTACGACGTCCGTTCCTGGCCGCAGGGTGACGTCGCTCCGCTGCCCAGCGGGCACGTCCCGGTCGACAACGGGTACTTCGACCAGAAGATCGACTACTTCATGCAGCTGGCCGCCGGCAAACCCGTCTACTGGTACGACCTGGGCTACCACGGCGGCGACCGCGCCACCGCCTACTACTTCTCCCACCGCAACGACCGTCTGCAGCAGGCCACCCGCCGCTGGCCGAACCTGCGGATCCTGCCGTGGGCGGCCGCGGTGCGGGGCAACCCCCGGATGATGATCGACGAGGTGCACGTGGGGGAGGCCGGGAACTCGGTGCGCTGGAACCTGCTGCGCACCGCCCTGGGGCGCTGACCGGCGCAGCTCGCGTCGCGGCGACACGCGATCCCACGACAGGGCGTCGACACACGGCCACCATCGATCGTCCGGGCTCGGACGCGGGCCCGCCCCGGCCGACGAGGGAGGTCTGCGATGCCCGGAACACCTCTCGCCCCGAGGCGCCGCCGTCGCGCAGCCGCCGCCCTCACGGCCCTCGCCCTCGCGGCCCTCGGCCTGGCGGCCGCCTCGGCGGTCGTCGCCGCGCAGGCCCAGGCGGCGCCCACGCTGACCCTCGAGCGCCTGGCCGGCGCCGACCGCTACGCCACCGCGATCACCGCGTCCCGGTCCGCGTTCGCCGACGACTCGCTCGACGCCGTCGTGCTGGCCAGCGGAACCTCGACGGTCGACGCCCTGGCCGCCGCCGCGGTCGCCGGCGTCGTCGGCTCCCCGGTGCTGCTCACACCCCCGGACGCGCTCGACGCCGCGGTGCTCGCGGAGATCCGGCGGCTGGGGGCCGGCCAGGTCGTGCTGGCCGGTGGGGAGGCGGCCATCTCACCGGCGGTGTCCGAGGTCCTGGAACCGGAGTTCGCCGTCACCCGTGTCGCCGGCACCGACCGCTACGACACCGCGGCGCTGCTGGCCGCGTTCCTCAACGACGCCGAGCGCGAGGTGGTGTTCATCGCCGCCGGGCCGGTCGACGCGGCGGCCGTGGCGCCCATCGCCGCCGCCCGGCAGTGGCCGGTGCTGCTCACCGACCCGCGCGCGGCGTCCCCGCAGGCCCTGGCGGCGCTGGAGGACTTCCCGGACGCCCGGCGCGTCGTCGTGGGAGGCCCGGGCGTCCTCAGCCAGGCCGTCGCCGACCGGTTCGGCGCCGAGGAGCGCCTGGAGGGCACCGACCGGTACGCGACCGCGACGGCCATCGCCCGGTTCGCCGTGGAGCGGGCTGGCTTCCCCGGCGACGGCTTCGGCCTGGCCCTGGGCTCGGGAGGAGCCACCGGCACCGACCTCGCCGACGCGCTGACCTCCGGCCCGGTCCTGGGCCGGGCGCAGGCGCCGCTGCTGCTGACGGCCAGCCGCGACGACCTGGGGCAGGTCACGGCGGCCCACCTGGCGGCGAACGCGGCCCGCCTCAGCGCGCAGGGCCTCGTCTTCGGCGGCCCGGGCGCGGTGAGCCAGTCCGTGGTGGCGCAGGCCGCGGCGGCGGCCGGCACCACCGCCCCGGCGGCGACGGCGACCGACGGGTGAGGGCGTCGCGACCGGTGGCCCGCGCCCGCTGACCGGGCCGCGGTGCGCCCGTGTGCGCAGGTCACGGGTCCCTGGACAGCGCGGACACGGGGACCCCGACTAACGTGTCCCCATGGATCTGGACTCCCAGACTGAACAGCAGGACCGCCCGGAGGTGGAGGCCGACACGGCCCGGGAGCGAGCCGCGGAGTTCCGCCGCGACGCACGTGAAGACCCCGCCGCGGCCATCTACCCCCACGCCGACCTGGCGGACGTCGACCTCACCGACGTCGTCGACAGCATCGTGCGGCAACCACTCGTCGTCACCCGGCAGGGCGCCGAGGTGGCGGTCGTCGTGTCCGTCGACTTCTTCAACCGGGCGCACGCCGCGGTCGAGCTCCTCGAGGACGACGCCACGGCCGAGGCAGCCAGCGGGGCCTCGTAGGTCCTACCCACCCGCCAGGGCGGGACGGGCCGCGCCCGTCCCGCC